>JAKZVK010000051.1:0-2561 GCA_047516085.1 Bryobacterales bacterium | reverse complement strand
GCTGTGGGGCCACGCCCTGCATTCCTCCGGCTTCGTGGCTCCCACCGCTTCACCACGAAGTGACGAGAATACCCTCCACAACCCCTTTCCCGCCGTCTTCTATAGCTCCCGCTATAGTTGACTGGGCCAATGCCCAGGGCGCGGACGGGAGTCCGCGCTTGCCCAGGCGCAACCGGGGTGCATCCACCAACGCGCGACAGCCCGCTGCGGGATGTTGGCGTTGTGGGGATCAATCTCTTGCGCGTTACTGCCGTCGGCCGAAACGGATGACACCCTTCCACTCTCTCCCCGCGAATGGCGACAATAGTAAGGGCCACTCCCAATGAATCGACACCTCGACAGAAGGCGGTTCCTTGCATCTCTGGGAGCCGCGCTGCTCGGATACGCCTGCTCTCCCTCATCGGCGCCTCGCCAGACGGGCAGCCCCGAATCCTTCGCTACCGGCCGCTGGACCATCGGCTTCAGCAACGCGTCCGAAACCAACACTTGGCGCACCGCGCTCCGCGAGTCCATCGAGCAGACCACAGCGGAGTACGGCAACGTCGACTTGCTCATCACCGACGCGAACGACTCCCCCGCCAAGCAAGTCGCCGATCTCGAAGACCTGCTCGCCAAGGGAGTGGACGGCCTGATCATCGGGGCCGCTAACACTCACGTGGCCAACCCCGCGATCGAGGAATGCGCCCGCTACTCAATCCCGACAGTGATCGTCGACCGCAAGGTATCGACGGACCAGTTCACCACCTTCGTCTCGACAAACCACACTTGGCTCGCCGCCACCGCCCTCGAGAAGCTGGTCGAGTTCATTGGCGGACGCGGCAAGATCGCCATCATCGAAGGCCTCCCGGGTGCCGGTCCCGCGGTGGAGCGCAACGCCGGTTACGACCAGGTCCTTGCGCGTTACCTGGACGTCGAGGCTATCCGCCAAGCCGGCGACTGGTCACGCGCCAGCGGCCAACGAGTGACCGAGAACTTAGTCACCGCCCATCCGAACCTCGACGGCATTCACTTCGACGGCGGCGAGATGGCCGTCGGTGGGGTGCAGGCCCTGCGCGCCGCCGGCATCACCGACGAAAGCATGCGCGCCGGCAAACCTTTCCTCACCTGGATCGACGGCTACAACGGCGGCTTGAAACTCATCAAGGCGGGCATTGGCAAGTTCTCGATCCAACACCCTCCGCGGCTACACGGCAAGCAGTGCGTCGAATCGCTGATACGGATCTTCCGTGGCGAATCGGTCCCCAAAGATCAACCGATGAAGCTCGACTTCATCACGCCGGACAATGTGGACCAGTACGTCGCGCTCGACAAGCCCGACGACTACTGGGCGATGTAGACCTCTACCGGTGGTACGAGGCGCCGTGCAAACCAACCGAGCCGTGACCGTAAGGGAGCGGTCCGGCACGAACCCCGGCGCGTTCTCGGCAGGCGCTAGAGCCGAGACTCGCCTCGGTTGACAGAGGCGACGCAGAAAGCTGTTCCCTTAACCTTCATCCCTCGCCAAGCAAAAGTGGAAACGCCCCCGCTCGCAACAGAGGCGCGGGTGTGAACCCGCGCGCTCCTTCGAGGCCCCGCCGCCGTGCGGTCCGCCGCCAAGACCCTGTTTGGTCACGGCTCGGTTTGCGGGCACGCGGATTTCTCAGAACGGTGGCGGCTCCCCATCATCCGGCGTGTCCTCGCCAATATCGCCGGCGAGGTTCTCGAACTTCACATGCTGGCCGATGAAGGCGAGCTTGATGCGGCCGGTGGGGCCGTTGCGCTGCTTGGAGAGGATCAACTCGGCGACGCCTTGCAGGTCTTCGCGGTCGGGCTTGTAGACCTCTTCCCGGAAGATGAAACCCACCACATCGGCATCCTGCTCGATCGAACCGCTCTCGCGTAGGTCACTCAACTGCGGGCGGTGATCGCCCGGACGCGTCTCGGGCGCGCGGCTGAGCTGCGACAGCGCAATGACCGGCACCTTCAGGTCCTTCGCCAGCAGCTTGAGCCCGCGCGACATGGCCGAGATCTCTTGCGTGCGATTGTCGAAGCGTCCCTTCGATGCCAGCAACTGCAAGTAGTCGACAATCACCAGCCCGAGGCCGTGCTCAGACTGCAAGCGCCGGCACTTGGCGCTGATATCGAGAATGTTCGTGTCGGCCGAGTCGTCAATGTGGATCTTGCTGTCAACCAGTTGCGTCAGAGCTTGGTTCAAGCGGCGTCGCTCTTCCTGATTGAGATAGCCGCCGCGAAAGCGATGGCTGTCCACGCGCGCGGTCGAGCACAGCAGCCGCGTCAGCAACGACTCGTTCGACATCTCGAGCGAGAAGAGCGCAACCGGAACGGCGGGTTTGTCGGGCATCGCGGTGCCGACGTGCTGCGCGATGTTGAGCGCGAGGGCGGTCTTGCCCATCGAGGGGCGCGCCGCGATCACGATCAGTTCCCCAGAGTGCAGCCCGGTGGTCATCTCGTCGAACTTCACAAACGGCGTCGAGAGGCCGCGCACCCTTTTGCTCGGATCCAGAAACGCGCGGATGCCGCCGGGGAAGCTCTCAACCACCTGACGTGGACTCGAGAAACCG
>JAKZVK010000050.1:0-4434 GCA_047516085.1 Bryobacterales bacterium | reverse complement strand
TGAGATACCGCTTCCGCTTCCACTAAATCACCGTTCTCCAGGTGCGGCCAGACCTTCGATTACCCCTTCCCGGGCACAAAAAGAATCCTAAGGGTGACCGTCGTCACAGGCAAATCCCCCATTAACGTCGAATGACCTTGCCCCCTAAAACGGGTCCAAGTTGAATGTTAGGATTTTCGGTTTTAGGAAGGAGGCGAGGATGGCACGGAAGCGGTTTACGGCAGAACAGATCATCATGAAGCTGCGCGAGGCAGAGGTGGATCTGGACCAAGGACAGACGGTGGGGCAAGTGTGCAAACAGGGGTCACCTCACGAAACGGAAACAATAGTATGTTAAGGGGATTTGTGGCCTCCAGGAAGGTGTCTGGTTGGAGTTTTCCATGACCTCAATCCTCTCAAGAAATAAGGCTTCCGGAAAACCCGGGGCGGTTCACAGTTCGTCCTGACTCGATAAAGACCGTCAACGCGAATCTAACGGGTCTGGCATTGTCCACGCGACGTGTCATTATCGGCATCGAGCTAGCGCAGAAGATTCACAAACGCCAGTTCGCAATTCCGATCCCATGGCAGTCGAATCCCGTGGTGATCTGGCGTCACGTCATGGCAGCATAGGCCGCATCGCCAGGGCGCACTCCTGGTCTTATCGCTCCGACAATCCTATCTGCACCAGAACCGGCTGAAGGTATTGTCAAGTTGGCGAAAAGCGAGTCGATCGCCCCCCAAGCTACTGGACCCGAGCCCGTCGTGAACCCGCTGATGCTGGGCATCAGAAACGGTCGTCATCCTCAACTTGACAATACCGACTGAGATCCTGTGGCAAGCGTCGGCGTTGTTCGCCCCGGCGGTGCTCGCCAGCCGCCCGACGTGATGGTGGCGCTGATCGACGCGGAACGCGAGACGTACGGAGTCGAGCCGATGTGTGCGGTGCCGCCGATCGCCCCGGCCACGTACCTTCGCCACTAGCAGTGGCAGACGGTTCTTCAGCACCCTGCTTAAGTCATCGCCTAATTCCTGACAGGACTTCCTCAACTATCACCAGAGTATCCTCCGGAAAGTCTTGCTGTTGCATCCACTCCAAGAAATCCCTGCGTTGTGATGCAACATCTCCCTCGTGCCGGCCGAAATTGAGGACGACCTCGCCTTTCTCATTCTCTGTGAAGTGGCCGAAGACATCTAGGAATCGACCCATCCTGCTCACATTCCACCACCGGCGCTCAGTCGGCCGTTCTCGCCAAGCGAGGATCTCCGTCTCACTGCATCCTCCAGACGGTCCGTAATCCTGGCAACCCAGAAACCGCTGGCCGTCCACATGACGGGACTTGACCTTCATCGGCTTGGGCACTCGGCACCCGCATAGTGGCGCTTCCCAGCCGCATCGGCGGTCGTGACACCGGCTGAGCCCGTGGCGGTCGCGGACCATGATGCCGTTGCCGCACTTCTCGCAAGCTCGCTCTGTGTGCCCACAGCTTGTCTGCCTCTGCCCGTAGCTTGTGCAACCGACGAAGAGGCCATTCCTCCCATTTCTGAGAACCAGCGTCTCGCGGTGCGTCCCAGAAAGCTTACAGGCGGGACATGGCTCGCTCGGCCGCAGAGGCTCAAGTAGTTCGACGAGCTCTTCCTCGCTCACGTCGTACTCGCGGTGTTCGTTGCGCCAGAGCGTGTGTCCCCAAAGCGATCGCTCCTCGCCAGTGCCGGTCAGGAGCAGGTACGTCTTCCGGCGTGCTCGAGTGAGTGCGACGTAGCCGATTCGGTGTTCCTCTTCGGCCTCGCTGAGCCGGCCCCGAATCGGGGCCAGGGCTTCGTCGCGAGCGCGTACCTCGGCCTGCTCGGCCGCTGTTCCGGGTCCAGCGTCAAGCACGATGGTGTAGTCGGTCTCGAGTCCCTTCGCCTTGTGTACGGTGGCGAAATCGATCTCGACTCCCGCCTTCGCAGCGGCGGCGCGTACGGCGGCGCAATGAAATCCCTCCTGCTTGCGGGCTTGCTGTTCTGCCGCGGTCCTTAGCTCCGCCCGAGATTTTCCCCAGAGGTAGTCGGGGAGCTTTGCTGGATTGGTATCCCAATCCTGCAGAAGAGCTGTGCTCCGGGTGTCGAGACTCAGGGCCCGGTCGGTCAAGCCGGCATTCTGGCGGCACAGCACGAGCACGGATCCCTGCTTTCTGTCGTCGACGCGGGCGCGGGACTCCTGGATTCGCGTCAAGACGCACAGGAGCCCGGCCGTGGTCCCCTCCGCCGTGGAAGCGCCGTCTGCGTCGCCGAGGATGACGCGGCCTTGGGGAGTTAGGCGGCAGGAGCCCAGGCTCACCGCGCCCGGCCAGCGCGTGTCGCTGAAGTCCTGTGCGTCGGCCTGCACGATGCGGTCTCTCGCGCTCGTCTGACGCAGCACGTACGCCCTTGCCGTCTGCGCCAGTGGCTGGGCGTGCCGATACGTCTGCTCCAGGTTGATCCGGCTCGCATACCGTGACTCGGGGTCGCGCTCTGTTCCGCCCTCGTCGAGATAGCCGGGGTCCCCGCCCTGGAAGCCGAAGATCGCTTGCCAAGCGTCGCCGACGGCCGTGAACCGAGCCCGGTGCTCGGGATTGTCGGACGACGGTCTACCGGTCAGGGCCTCGACGAAGTCGGCCTGCGCGGGGTTGACGTCTTGCGCCTCGTCCAGCAGGACGACCTTCCAGGGGCTCTTCGCCCGGGGCGTTGCCAACACTCTTGTGGCCCTGAGGATGACGCCTTCAAAATCCTCCGTCTTCGTGTTCTTGAGGTGCTGCTCCCAGCGCGCCATTACCGGACGCGCGAGCCGCTCGAGCGCCAGGGCCGCACTTTGCGCGTCGCGTCCAAGACCGGGTGGCACCTTCTGCCGCCTCCGGCTCGAGCGCTGGCGCCACGCCCGGATCCACGCGTCGATCTCCTTTGCAATGCGTCGTGCGCCCTTGCCTTCGCGGGCGACAACGTTACGTAGGAGCGTGTTGACGTGGTGTGGATCGGGGACAGAGATCGGTGCCCGGCGGTGCGCATTGAGTCGCCGCACCAACAGGTGACTGAAGCTCTCGTCACCCGCGCTTTCATACTCGATGTCCCCGTAGGTCGTCTCGACGTACCGCAGGCGCATGGCCGAAAAGACACGCCGTTTCCATTTGTGTTCTTCGTCGTAGCGGCGATGGGCATCGCGATCCTGTTCGAGGTACTCGGGTGGCAGGTTGCCATGGCGATCGTGCGAATAATGCTCAAGCCAGATCCCGGCTTCCGGGGGAGGGTTCGTCTCGTCAGGATCGTCCGGAATGAAGAAGTCGGGGTGGTAGCGTCTCCCGTCGTGAGTGCGAAATCGCTCGGGAACGACAAGCTCCCTCTCGTATTGGTAGGCGACGCCACAGGCATATAGAGTCAGGGCGATTCTGGCTTCTCCGAGGGACCGAACCGCCGTGTCGCCGGGAGGAACCAGTGGCAGCCGTGCGGAGTCGCCCGATCCGTGGTGCCGGAGAAAGGCCTCGCCGCGTTCGTACACTTCGAGGAACATCTCTGGCTTCTCCGCAAGCGTCTCGTCGAGCGCACGGGATAAAAGGGTCAGCCGGCGATGGGTGTTCTTGTCGTTGGCCAGCGGTGAGATCTGGGGCCGGCCAAGACCCTGCCGCTCGATGACCTGCATGGCAAGCCCGTGGATGGTCTCTACGGCTACTCCGTCAATGTCCCGCAGACGGCTTCGTACCTCCTCGGTGGCCTTGTTCGTAAACGTGATGACGGCGATCTCGTCGGGCCGTGCCGCGCCTTGGCGCACCACATGGCGGACCTTCTCGACGATGACCCACGTCTTGCCTGAGCCGGCCCCGGCCGTCACGAATACGCGGTCATCAAGATTGACAACTGCGCGGCGCTGGGCTTCGTTCAGATCGACGAGGTCTGGGTCCGACGCCGATCGGGACAAGAGCAGGCGGTTGTGTACCTCGCGCCGCTGATTCGTGAGATCCCGACCGGCCCGCCAGAGTCGAATGTAGCGGCAGGGCTGCCACCACAGCCACGACCAATCAGATAATGTCCTGCTGCGGAGCCTAGAGGCTTGTTCGATGCGCGAGCGGGGGATCCAGAGGTTGATGGTTCGCCTGCCAGAGAGCATATCGAGAAGGCTGCCTAGCCGGCGCAAAACACGTTCCGGGGCAGGAGCTTTCGAATCCGCCTCCGAAGAGTGGCTACGGCGCATCGTTCCCTCGGCTCTTTGACGCCACGATCTCATCATCGTAGTGCACGGATGAGTTGATTCGCGGTGGCGGGTTCGGTGGCAACATCGGGTTCTCGGAATCTGCGGTGGTGGTCGCCGGTACCAATCCAGTGCGCCTGCAGGAACGTCTTCCAGGGCATGTGCCGGCTCCGCTCGGGCGCCGGGTCGACTCCGTGGTCGTGCAGGATCCGCTTCACCGTGGTCCGGGCGATAGTGTGGCCGAGGTTCGAGAG
>JAKZVK010000049.1:0-2898 GCA_047516085.1 Bryobacterales bacterium | reverse complement strand
CTCGAGCAATCGAAGATCTTCGCGCCCATGGGCGGCTTCGTTGCGATCCGCTACGTCGATGTGGGCGCGCTGATCAGCCCGACCACGCCCATCCTGCGCGTGGTGAATTTGTCGACCATGGTCACCCACGCCAACGTACCGGAACGCAACCTAGGCCGCTTGCGGGTCGGCAACCAGGCAGTCATCGCCATCGATGCACTCCCGGACCGGACCTTTCGCGGGCGCATCGCCCGGATCGCGCCCGTGCTCGATGCCGCCACGCGGAGCGCCCTCATCGAGATCGACGTACCGAACCCGGACGATTTCCTTAAGGCGGAAATGTTCGTGCGGATACAGATCGACACGGGTCTGATGCGCGAGGCGACCCTGATTCCCCGCGAGGGGCTGGTCTATCGCGGCCAGCAGGCGGGCGTTTATGTCGTGGACGGGGACCTTCCCGTGTTTCGCGCGATCGAAACGGGGCTCACCCGCGAGGACAATGTCGAGGTGCTGGCCAACTTGGAACCTGGCGCGACCATCGTAGGGCGCGGTGCAACGATGCTGGAGGACGGAGATCGCATCCGGGTCTCGGGCGGCGAGGACGCTGGCCGCTCGAAGGAAACCAAATCCGCTCCCAGCGCCGAAACGAAGCCCGACAGCAACGTGGGTACGGCGGCCCGGAACAGTGGTGCGTAAAAAAGTGGTGCATAAAACAGTGGCGCGTAAAATATCGCAGGCGGCAGCTTGTTTACAGCGACGTAGTAGCTCGAAATGAGCCTTCCCGAGTTTTCGATCCATCGTCCGGTAACGATCTTGATGGCGTGCTTGGTGGCCATCCTGTTGGGCACGATTGCCTTTGTGCAGATCCCCGTTGATCTGATGCCGGAAATGGAGTACCCGACCATCAGCGTGTCCACGAGGTATGAGGGTGTCGCGCCGGAAGAGATGGAGACGTTGGTGTCACGGCCCCTCGAACAAGCGCTGGCGTCCGCACCCGGGGTCGAAGAGATTACTTCGGTTTCGAGCGAGGGCAGCTCCAACGTGCGCGTTCGCTTCGTGTACGGCTCCGATCTCGATGAGGCGGCCAACGAGCTGCGCTCCCGCATCGACCGCCGGCGCGGCTCGCTGCCCGAAGACATCGATCCGCCGGTCATGTACAAGTTCGATGTCTCCCAGTTCCCCATCATGTTTCTCAGCGTCCGCTCGGACGAGATGGATGCCAAGCAGCTTCGCCACTTCGCGGAAAAGAACCTGCAGTATCGCTTTGAACGTTTGCCGGGCGTGGCGCAGGCCCGTGTATCCGGGGGGCTGCGGCGACAGATTCACGTCTACCTCGATCTCAAGAAGCTGCGTGCCTTGAACCTGTCCGTCTCGCAAGTGGTGCAAACCCTGCGGCGCGAGAACCTCAACCGGCCGGTGGGTCCCGTTTTCGAAGGCCGCTACGAGGTGCTGCTGCGAACGCAAGGTGAGTTCAAGAATCTCGACGACATCCTCAACGTGGCGTTGACCAGCCGCAACGGTGTCCCCGTCTACGTGCGCGACATCGCCACCGTGGAGGACTCGCACGAAGAGATCCGCTATGTGGTGCGCGTGAACGGCGAGTCGGCCGTGCGCATGTATTTCTACAAGCAGTCAGGATCCAATACCGTCAAGGTGTCGGATGCCATCATGGGAGAAGTCGAGCGGATCAACGAAGCGGGGAAAGCCGGGGGGTTCCCCGTGAAGATCGAGAGCACCTGGGACTCGGCGGACTTCATTCGGGCGGCCATCAACAACGTGATGGACGCTGCGCTGGTCGGCGCCGGCCTGGCTGTGTTCGTTTTGCTCTTCTTCCTGCGCAGTATTTCGAGCACTCTGATCATCGGTACGGCGATTCCGATCTCAGTGATCGCGACGTTTGCGCTGATGTACTTCAACGGGTTCACGCTGAACACCGTCTCCTTCGGCGGCTTGGCCTTGGGAGTCGGCATGTTGGTGGACAACGCCATCGTCGTTCTCGAGAACATCTTCCGCCTGCGGGAGAAAGGACGACCGCTCAAGGAAGCAGCCGTCGTGGGCAGCAAGCAAGTGGCGACGGCGATTACCGCCTCCACGTTCACGACCATTGCTGTTTTTGTGCCCGTGCTGTTCATGGGCGGCGTTTCGGCCCAGACCTTCCAGCAACTGGCATGGGTGGTTTCGTTTGCCCTACTGTGCTCGCTGCTCATTGCGCTAACTGTAGTACCTGTACTGTGTTCGCGCTTTGTTGCGGTACGGGGGGCCAACGGCGCGGGTGGTATGGGGGCCCGACTGGGGCGGGACATCGCGGCGATACAAGACCGCATCATCGAGCGCTACGGTCACGTGATTTCGTGGGCGCTCGATCACCGCGCGGTCGTTGCCGGAGTCGCGGTCCTGTTGTTCGTTGGCTCGTATCAGCTTATGCCTCTTATCGGAGTCGAACTGCAGCCCGCGGTGGATGAGGGGCAGATCCGCGTCTCTCTGGAACTGGAGCCCGGCACGCGCATCGAAGTCACCGACGACACCATGCAGCGCATGGCCGGCATCGTCCGCGAACTCGTGCCGGAGGCCGAGTACGTGATGACCGAAGCGGGAAGTAACAGCACCTACTACTTCCGCGGCACGAACTCGGGACGAATGCGGATCGACCTCATTGACCAAAGTCAACGCGACCGATCCGCGGCGGAGATCGCAGCGTTGTTGCGGCCGAGGTTGCAGCTCGAACCAGGCATGCTGGTTCGCACCCGCGTCAGCGGTGGCATGTTCCGGCGGCGGGGCTCGGAAGACGGCGACCGGCTCACCGTCGAAGTACGCGGGCACGACATCGAAGTCGCGCAAGACCTGTCCCAGCAGGTGCGCGAGGCCATGCTCGCCACGCCAGGCGTGGTGAGCGCGCAGTTGAGCCGTCCGCCGGGCATG
>JAKZVK010000048.1:0-3643 GCA_047516085.1 Bryobacterales bacterium | reverse complement strand
CTTCAGAATACTGTGGAGCTTCAGCAACTTTGCGATAGCCTTGGTAGCGGGGGTCACCTCGTCGGCGGTTTGGGTTGGTGTGGTAACCCCCAAACTACCGGCGGACCCATGGCCACTCAATGACTTACGCTGCTCTCCCGATCGGTGTAGATCCCGTTGCGAAACCCGGATAGACCCTTTTTTTGAGCTTGATTTCTCGCATAGTACTGAACAGATGCAATCGCATCGCGCGGGGTTCCGTCGCTGACAATGATCAAACGCCGAGGGGCGCATAGCCACGGCGCGGTGAACTGATTCTGCTCGGGCCATGGCGAAACCGTGCCCACGATGCGACCGAGATCGTCGGGGTGAAAGAACTCACTCGGTGATACCGACAGCGTGACGCACCCGAATAACTGGCTGATATCGTCCAGATTAGCCTGCGCCAGATAGAAGAAATTAGGCCCCGATCTACCCTGGCCTGCAAGTATTGGCTGTGTGCCGAGGTCCAACTCATGTAACCCGAGCGCTATGGCTATGGAAAAGCGCTGACACGCCCGGGGTGGCGATGCCTACGCGCGACGGGCGCGGGTCTGACGCGCGGGGTGGTGCTTAGCGCGAGCGGTGTGGCGGCGTACGGCGAGGTGCGCCAGAGACGGGAACTCAATGAAGCGCTGTGTTCGCTGAGGGAGGGCCCCGAGCGGCACTCTCGCCCGCAGCGATGTAGCTCGGGGTCGGCCGGGTCGAAGGCCGGGGTCTGGTCAAGCTCGTCGAGCGGCGGGTCGCGGGCGGGGGCGACCCGTGGGGGTTCACTGGGCAAGCCGACGTGCACCAGGATGGCGCAAGACTTGAGGCGGGCTCGGTGAGGGAAGGCGATCAGGCGCAGCCCGCCGGTAGGCCGCTCCCGCCGGCTCGAGCCGGCTCGAGCCGGCCGAGCGCCAGCAGCACCTCGCCGAGGTTGTGGTGGGCGGAGGCGTCCTCGGGCGCAAGCCCGACCGCCCGCTGGATCAGCTGGAGGGCAGTGTGCGGGTCGCGGGCCCTGAATGCCGCTGCTCCCGCCGCCCCGAGAACGTCGGCCCGGACCGGCAGCCGCGGACGGATCGCCCTGAGGCGGGCCTGCGCCCCCGCGAAGTCCCCCGTTTGGATGAGCCCCTCGACCCTTTCAAGCTCGGTTGTCGGATCGAGACCCTGATCGCCACCTCTAGGTCGCATCGATCAGTCGCGCCGGCTAGCTCGCACTGTGCGGGATCAAATCGATCCCTATGCTCAGCCGTCGGTCGTTCCCGTGGTGAGGCAGCGTGCCATGGTAGAAGTACGACGGAAACAGCACGAACAGTCCTTCCTCGGGACGGATTCGACGAGTTACCGGCGCTAGCGCTGTTGCGATGTTCGAAGGTGGCCGCCCGAACTCGAGCCATCCTCCCTCATCATCGACGGAATCCATGCCCTTGGGCACACTGGCGTAATAGACGCCGCTCACCCAGCCGGCCGCGTGCAGGTGCGAGACGAGGTAGCCGCCCGGATCCAGAATGTTGGCTTGAAGCCGCAAGCTGCAGTCGTCGGCGCGCCGGGCCAGAAAGGGGTGGCGCGCATCGAAGGGCAAGTGGCTTACGTAGCGCGCAATCATCTGCTGGACCACTTTCTCCAAGGCGGCGACAGGGCCCTTGTCACCCTTCAAGAGGTCGCCGCTGTGA
Organism: Bryobacterales bacterium; assembly: GCA_047516085.1. GTDB lineage: Bacteria > Acidobacteriota > Terriglobia > Bryobacterales > UBA6623 > JAKZVK01. The sequence continues at coordinate 1,970 of JAKZVK010000048.1, read as the reverse complement.
TACCCGTGACGGGTCGAGGCGCCATAAGGATCGCGAGTCAGGCTCGGATGATCGCTGACGTGTTCGGCGAGAGCCAGGTTGAACTCTCGCAGCGAAGCGTAGCCGGAGGGTGTTTGCGCGCGTGAGGCGAAGAGAAAGCGGTCGAGGTCGAAGATTGCGAGGGCCGCCTCGGGCTGACCGAGCTCGCGCAGCAAGATCGCCCTGAGCGCGATGGCTTCCTGGGACCAGCGTTCCAGCGAAAGGCAGCGATCGCAGGCCTCCAGAGCGCGCGCTGGCTCGTCGAGTGCAAGGTGGGCCAGAGCGAGGTGATAGTGTGGGTCGGGGAACTCGTCGTCGATCGACCTAGCCTTTTCGAGGACCGGCACCGCTTCGCTCGCGCGATCGAGGGCGAGCAGCATGGTGCCAACGTTTGCGTGCACGACAGCGGACCTGGGGGCGCGCCGGGCGGCACGCGCGTACGCATCGAGCGCCGCCTCGGGGCGCCGCAAAGCTTGTAGGACATTGCCGAGATCGTTGTGTGCCGGAGCGTGATCAGGTGCCAACATCGTCGCGCGCTCGAAAACCACCATCGCTGCCTCGTATCGAGCGAGGTCTTCCAGAACCCGGCCGAGACCCAGGTGCGAGTCGACGTCGTTGGGTGAAGATGCAGCGGCGCACTGATAGGCGACCAGCGCCTCGCTGCGGCGACCGAGCGCCACGAGCGTGTCGCCGAGTAGCCGCTGAGCCTCGGCACAGTCGGGATCGGCCTGCACCACGGACTCGAGAAGCGTTCGCCTCTGCTCTTTGTCGCCCATGGCAAGGCATTTCCGAGCCCGATCCATCGCGTCGGGCGGCTCACGCGCCATGTTCAATTGATCTGCGTTAGGGAAGAACTCGCAAAGTATAGCCCGCGATACGTCGCGGTCTCACCACACGGTGCCGGCGGGCGACGGTGAATTCAGTCTGGCTCGCGTCGGCGTTTCTTGCGAGCGGACCTCCCGTCGGTGCGCAGCCGAGTGCGGGGCGCGGTCTCGGCCATGTGGCCCGGCTGCTCCGGGTCGCGCGGGACGAAGTTCGGAGCCCCGCGGGCCGTATTGGGGGCGGGAGCGGCTGATTCCAGCGGCTCCCGAGGCTTCGGATCGCCGGGGGCGACCCCCACGACGCGCCGCCGCGATCGCTTCGACTCCAGTACCATCCCCCGGATGGCTCTGTTGCAAACCTGACGAAGGCGTGCGGTGGCCGAGCAGAGCGGGGGTTCGCCTCATGATTCTGCGTTGGCCAGGTGGTCCTGCAGCAGCGCTATGGCCTCGGTCAGAGCGCACGGTCCTACGCCGAAGGCCCGCTCGACGATCCTCGCCTCGCCGATGATGCCGCCCTGGAAGGAGAAAGCCCGAGCCTGACCCTTGCGCAGCGCCCGCATGACCTCGAAACCCTTGATCGTGGCGTAGGCCGTCTTCATCGTCTTGAAGCCGCGCACGGGGCGGATCAGTTGCTTGAGCTTGCCGTGGTCGGCCTCGACGATGTTGTTGAGGTACTTCACCTGCCTGTGCCTCGTCTCCTTCGGGCATTTGCCCTCGGCCTTGAGCTCTGCGATGGCGGCGGCATAGGCCGGCGCCTTGTCGGTGTTGAGCACCTCGGGCAGTTCCCAATCCTTCCACCCTTTCAGGGCCTTGCCGAGGAATCGTTTCGCTGCCTTGGTGTTGCGGGTCGCTGAGAGGTAGAACTCGATCGTGTCCCCGAACCTATCGAGAGCACGGTACAGGTACGCCCACCTGCCGCGGACTTTCACGTAGGTCTCGTCAATGCGCCAGCTCCCCGACCCCGGCCGGCGCCACTGCCAACGCAGGCGTTTCTCTATTTCCGGGGCGAACCGCTGCACCCAGCGATAAATTGTCGAATGATCGACCGCGACTCCGCGCTCGGTCATCATCGCTTCGAGGTCCCGGTAGCTCACCGCGTACCGGCAGTACCAGCGCACCGCCCAGAGCACG
>JAKZVK010000047.1:0-5085 GCA_047516085.1 Bryobacterales bacterium | reverse complement strand
GACCGGTTGTGTTGCAACTTTGGGCGATGGCTGCTGGTAGGCTGCAGTGCATTGGCTGAGACCTAATTTAACAAGCCCTTGCGATAGTCGGAGTCTTTAGTTTTAGTCTTTCAGTTGGGTCAGCTCTGCAAATAAGGTTCTGACCCTGGAATTTCCTGAGCACGGGAGATAGAGAGAAACGATGAAACAGTTCTATATCGTTCTGCTGAGTTTCGTCAGCGCACTCGCCGTGGCAGCCACGATCCACATGGCCGTTCCTGTGTCAACCGAGCAGCTCGCCGAGCCCGTGACCCCGTCGCCCGGCACAACGGTCGCAGAGCTCGGACGCTTCCTGTTCTGGGATCCGATTCTCTCGGGTAATCGCGACGTCGCCTGCGCGACCTGCCACCATCCCGAATTCGCGTATGCCGACGGCCGCGAGATTTCGCTTGGTCCGGGTTCCACTGGACTGGGTCCGGAACGGCGCGACACGACAGGCGGCGCGATTCCGTTGGTCCGCCGGAACTCGCCGACGATCCTCAACGTGGTTTTCAACGGACTCGACGACAATAGGCGCCGGCGGCGGGAGTTCGACGGAACGGTCACCTCCGTCGATCAGCAGCGGGCGCCGATGTTTTGGGACAACCGCGTCCGCAGCCTGGAATCGCAGGCTCTCGAGCCGATCAAAGCCTTCGAAGAGATGCGCGGGACCGCCTATTCGGAAGACGAGGCGCTGGACACGGTCGTGGCCCGTCTCGAGACAGTTCCGGAATATGTGAGACTTTTTGAAGAAGCGTTCGGTTCTGATGCCATCACCCCCGAAAGGGTCGGACGGGCGATCGCCGAGTTCGAACGGACGCTGGTAGCGATGGACAGCCCGTTCGACCGTTTTCGGGCCGGGGACCGTAGCGCGTTGACTGCCCAGCAGCGCCGTGGAATGGAGGAGTTTGACGACGCCGGCTGCGACCGGTGCCATGACGGCGTCATGTTCTCGGATTTCGATCTCCACGCCGAGGGGGTGGCAGAGCATCCGTTGCTGGACAGCCCCGACGCGGGCGGCGGCCGATTCCGTTTCCGAACGCCCACCCTCCGGAATGTCGCTCTGACGTCCCCCTATATGCACAACGGCACGCTCGCCACGCTTGAAGACGTCTTGCAATTCTATGACGAAGGCCGCTCCCGGAACCCGAACGTTGCCGACCGCGGCCGCGATCGTGACGGACTGCCCCGCGTTTCCGGGAGGTTCCGACGGGTCGACAACATGAGCGAGGACGAGATGGAGGACATCATCGCGTTTCTCGAAGCGCTGACCGACTCAAGCTTCGACCGCACCATCCCGGTCCGGGTGCCGAGCGGGATGGCGCCCGGCGGCGCCATCCGGTAGTGGGGAAGGAGGTTCAGAGCCCCTATTCCCCTATTTCTTTCCTGAAATCCTGGTGTTGCTTGCCTTGGGGGGAATAAGGGATAAGAACAAGTAAGTAGGAGCGGCGGGGGCTGTGAAAATTCCACTTAGTTGGAATTCGGACTGACTTCCAACATCGGCCTTTGTGGGGAGTGTCGCGGCATTGTCAGAGGAAAACGGGCTTGAGTCGGCGAGATAGGTCTTGTGAGTGTCTTGGGATGAAGAATCCATTCGGCACTGTCAAGTTAACCGGAATTCACCGCTCATCGAACGATCAAACGACGCGTGAAGACCTGGTAGAGCTTTTGTGAGTTGCACGCGGCGAACGATCCAGGGATACGAGGCCAAGCACATGATCCGGAAGGGTCAGTCGCGGTGGGTGAGCGGTTCGGATGTTCGGCAGCAGATTCACTTCATCAACCAGCTGTTCGAGGTGGCTGCATGAGACGGAGCCTAGCCGAACCAAGCAGTCGCTCTCTTGCTGTTTTTTGAAAGTTGCAACACAGCCCTTGCGCCGACGATAACGAAACGTTTTCCTACCACTTGACAGACACTACCCCGACGAGGTGCACATGATTATCACGAAGATTGCCCTGAAACGAATCGGATGGCTATCCACCGTTGTCGCGGTACTGGCCGTGTTTGCTCTGGCAGGGAGCCCCGCCGTGACCGCCGCCTTCGGCCCGGCACAGCCGTCACAGAACGACCCACAGGGGCAGATCGAGGCCCTCGCCCGGCGGCTCGGGATGACACCGGCTGAGGTTGAGGCGCTGGGGCTGACGCCCGCGGAGGTGACGAGCCTGCTCGACGGGCTCACCGTGGAAATGGTCGTCATCGGAACCCGCGCGGAGCCGCGGTCGGTGACCGAGTCAACGGTGCCGGTGGATGTGCTCTCGGCCGACGACCTCACCCGTCAGGGAACCGTCGACCTGCAGGCCCAGCTCCGGACGGTTGTCCCGTCGTTCAACGTCAACATCCAGCCGATCAGCGACGCCTCCACGATCGTCCGGCCGGCAATGCTGCGCAACCTGGCGCCGGACCACACGCTGGTCCTGGTCAACGGTAAGCGCCGCCACCGTGCGTCGATCATCGACTGGCACGGCGGCAACGGCGTGGCGTATGGGTCGCAGGGGGCCGACATTACGGCCATCCCGTCAATCGCGCTCCGGCAGGTCGAGGTACTCCGGGACGGTGCATCGGCGCAGTACGGCTCGGACGCGATTGCCGGCGTGATCAATTTCCAGCTCAAGGACGCCGCCTCCGGCGGTGCGCTTGAGTACCACACAGGCACCTTCGGTCACGGTGACGGCAAGGCCATGCACGTCGCCGCCAACACCGGTCTTCCACTCGGTGCTGCCGGGTTTGCCAACCTCAGCCTCGAATACGGCGGCTCGAACCCGACCAACCGGAGTGCGCCGCGCGCCGACGCGATCGGCCTCATTGCGGCGGGGAACACGGACGTCACCTCCGATACACCGCAGATCTGGGGATCGCCGGACATCGACGACGACCTGAAGCTGTTCGGGAACTTCGGCTACACATTCTCCGACGCCGTGCAGGTCTACGGACATACGAACTACGCCAGCAAGAAGGCCACCGGCGGCTTCTTCTTTCGGAACCCGAACACCCGGGGCGGCGTCTTCACCGGCGACGGCGGCCAGACGCTGCTGATCGGTGACGTGCTCAGGGCGAACGGGACAGGGTCGGCCGACTGCCCGACGGTGGCCATCACCGATAACACGGCGGACCGGGCCGCCCTGCAGCAGGTGTTCAACGACCCCGACTGTTTCTCGTTCCGCGAGCTGTTTCCGGGTGGATTCACTCCAAGTTTCGGTGGCGAGGCGCAGGACGTGTCGTTGGTGGGTGGGATCCGCAGCTTCACCGGAGCTGGCTTCAACTGGGACGTGAGCGCAACGATCGGCGCGCACGAAACCGACCTGTTCATCGACGACACCGTCAACGCTTCGCTCGGCCCCGACACGCCCACGTTCTTCAATCTCGGCAGCAACCGGCAGCGGGAGGTGGGTGTCAATTTCGATATGGCCTATGCCGCCACCGACATGATCAACGTCGCCGCCGGTGCGGAATGGCGCAATGAGCAGTACCAGACCACACAGGGCGACCCGGAGTCGTGGACGGTCGGCCCCTATGGCCGGGGGCAGGGCTTCACCGCCGGGTCCAACGGCTTCTTCGGCTACGGGCCGCTGGCCGCGGGCACCTGGAACCGGAGCAACGTTGCGGTTTACGGCGACGTCGAGGCAACCGGGATCAAGGACGACTGGACCTGGACGATCGGGTCGGCCGTCCGGATCGAGAGATTCGAGGACTTCGGCACGACAGTGAACGGCAAGCTGTCCGCCCGCGTCGGCTTCTTGCGCGCCAGCCTGAGCAGTGGGTTCCGGGCGCCAACGCCCGGCCAGCAGAACGGGTTCAACATCTCGACCGTCTTTGATCCAGCGATCGGCGATCTGGTGAACAACGGTGTCATTCCATCGATCTCTCCAGTGGCGGCGCTCCGCGGCGGCATGCCGCTTGAGCCGGAGAAGTCGGTCAACTACACCGTCGGTATGGTGTTCGACACCGGACCGTTCAATTTCACGGCCGATTACTTCCGGATCGATGTCTCCGACCGGATCGGGATCACAAGCAACTTCAGCCTGATGAATGCGGAAGTGGACGCCCTGTTAGCGCAGGGCGTGAATGCCGCCCGGGACCTGAGGAATTTCAGGTTCTTCACCAATGCGTTCTCCACCCGGTCGAGCGGGATCGACATGGTTTCGACCTTCACGCCGATCGCCCTGCGCGGTCACACCACCATCAGTGCCGTCTTCAACTACACCAACACCGATGTGACCGAAAATGAGCAGGGGCTGCTCAACGATCGGCGGCTTGCCGAGTATGCCTACTCCCTCCCGAAGTTCCGCTGGAACATCGCTCTCACCCAGGACATCGGGCGGGTAAGCGTCCTCGGCCGGGTGAACTACCACGGCGGCTGGTACGACTACGACAGCGGGTTCGCGCAGACATACTTGCCGTCGGGCGGCATCGATCAGGGCTTCTTCAGCGGCCGGTCGATTATCGACCTGGAGGCGAGCATCGCCCTCGGCAGTGCCACGACGCTGGCGGTCGGCGGCCAGAACGTGTTCAGTACCTATCCGGCCGAGAGTGCGCGCGCGATGTCCGTCGGCGAGAAGTATAGCGAGTACACGCCGTGGGGCTTCAACGGCGGCTACTACTACGTGCGGCTCGGTTACAAATGGGGTAGTTAGAGCGTTGTTGCATGGAAGGGGGCGGAGATGGAATTTGCCTCGATCCATGCAACAACGCTATCCCACGCCTCCTCGTCGATCAAACCACGCGTGAAGGCCAGGCCGGGCTTTCGTGAATTCGACGCGGCGCGGCGAACGATCCGCGGCACTGTCAAGTGAACTGGTTTCCTGGAGGTTCCACTGATTGCCATGCGAGCTAAGTCGCTGATTTCTCGTGCGGGCCAGAATTGATTTCACGTCCAGCAATAGTGAATTCCGGTTAACTTAAAGTGCCCTACTCGCAGTTCGGAGGAACAACATGTTGACCAAGACGCTCACCGGCCTCGCTATCGCGCTCGCGCTCCTCGCCTTCACTCTACCCGCAATCGCTCAACAGGCTGAGCAACCCGACAAGTATCTGCTCCTGGCCACCAACCGTACCGGGACCATGGAGGA
>JAKZVK010000046.1:0-2588 GCA_047516085.1 Bryobacterales bacterium | reverse complement strand
AAGCGAATGTCTTTCGGCGCCGGTAGCCGTCGTCGCCTGCTATACGTGGGCCTCCTCGTCGCGGCCGCGGCCTTCTTCCGCTTCGCCGGGTACGACGGGCTGATTGAATTGCGTCAGTCGTGGCAGCAGGAGCGCGAGTTGGAGAGCGAACTTCAACAGTTGAAGGAGGAAAACCTCCGCATCGAAGACGGCATCGAGGAACTGTCACCCGACGGAGCGGCGATCGAGCGCATCGCCCGCCAGGACCTTGGCTGGGCCAAGCCCGGCGAGATCGTCATCAAGATTCCCGAGAAGAAGTAACGCGACGCCGCGCTAGCTCATCACGCCCTGAAGCGGACTGCTGGCGGAGGCGTAGGCGCGGCGGGCCATGCGCCCCGCTTCGTAGGCCAGGCGGCCGGCTTCGACCGCGAGCTTCATGGCGAGAGCCATCTTCTCGGCCTCTTCGGCTTCGGCAATGGCGGTGTTCATGAGGATGCCGTCGGCTCCAAGCTCCATCGCCTCGGCCGCGTCAGATGCCGTGCCCACCCCGGCGTCGACGATCAGTGGCACCTCGGTGATCATCTCGCGTAGGATGCGCAAGTTGTTGTGGTTCTGGATACCCAGGCCCGACCCGATCGGCGCCGCCAGCGGCATCACCGCCGCTGCCCCCGCCTCAACCAACCGCCGCGCGGATACCAAGTCGTCGTTGGTGTAGGGCAGCACGACAAAGCCCTCCTTGACCAGCACGCGCGTGGCTTCGAGTAAGCCTTCGTTGTCGGGGAACAGCGTCTTCTCATCACCAATGACTTCGAGCTTGACCCAGTTGGAAAGACCCACCTCACGGCCCAGCCGCGCGGTACGGATGGCGTCGTCGGCCGTGTAGCAGCCGGCGGTATTCGGCAAGATGAACATCTTCTCACGATCGATGTGGTCAAGCAGCGATTCCTTGGAGCGATCGGTCAGGTTCACGCGCCGGACCGCCACGGTCACGCAGTCCGCCCCCGACAGCTCGTGGCAGCGCGCCATCTGCTCGAAGCTGCGGTACTTGCCCGTGCCGACAATCAGGCGGGAAGAGAACTCGCGGTCGGCGATTTGAAGCCCCATGACTCGATTGTAGGACTTCGCTTCGGGGGTGGCAAACAAACGGCGGTCATCGCCCAAATCCGTACATAGGGATTCTGACGACCGCTCGACACTCCGTCTTGCCGCAACCGTGCCATCGAGCACAACAGAGCCGCGGATGTAAATCCGCGGGCTCGCGGGCTCAGCCCGCGCCGCGGACCCCTCGGCGCAACCTGATGCATCCAAGCGCGTAGCGCGGATCGCGGTCTAGAGATCCGCGGCCTTGCCTGGCTTAGTTAGCGGCGAATCGCCGACGAATGTCGGCCCCGCAGAGTGGCGTAAGCCTCCAGGCTTGCCGAGAACCGATTCCTCGGTTCTCAGGTCCGCGAGGCCGCGTTCCAGGCTGGCCGCAGGCCAGGGAGACTGAGGCGGCCCCGGCAGGGGCGTTTGAAAGTAGCCGCGGCGAGCACACTCCGCCCCTCACGAACAATCCCCCACTAGAATGAGACTTCCATGGACGGCATCATCGTACTCGACAAGCCGGCAGGCATTTCATCGCACGACGCCGTGCAGCGGGCCCGCCGCCTGACCGGCATCAAGCGCATTGGGCATCTCGGCACGCTCGACCCGATCGGGACGGGCGTTCTCCCGTTGGTCGTGGGCAAGGCCACGCGCCTGGCTCAGTTCTTCCTCAAGCACGACCGAACCTACGAAGCTGAGTTCCGCTTTGGGTTTGCCACCGATACCTATGACTCCGGCGGCGATCCCACCACCGAGGCCGTGGCCGCCGAGGTATCCGAAACCGAAATGGAAGCGTCGCTGGAAGAGTTCCGGGGCGAGATCGTCCAGACGCCGCCGCCGGTTTCGGCCAAAAAGATCGGCGGCGTGCCGGCCTACAAGCTGGCCCGGAAGAAACAGCCCGTCGTTTTGGAGCCGGTTAACGTTACGGTGCACGAACTTGCTTTGTTGAGCGTCGAGGGGCCGCTGGTGCGGGTGCGTGTCCGTTGCTCGGCCGGAACCTATGTTCGCTCCATTGCGCACGATCTCGGTCAGAAGCTCGGGGTGGGAGCGCACGTCCAGGCCCTGCGTCGGACCAGTATGGGGGAGTTCGACATCTCCGACGCCTACACGATCGACGCTCTGGAGTCACTGCGCGGCGAAGGGCGTTTGGAGGAGGCCCTGGTGCCGGCCGCACGGGTACTGCTCGAAATACCGGCCCGCCGAGTGGATGAGGTCACGGCGGCACACATTCTGCATGGCCGGGACTTCCGCGTGTCGGCGTTTGGCGCCGGCCAGGGAGCCAAGCGGATCAAAGCGATCGACCCGCACGGCCGGCTCGTAGCCATTGCCGAGGCCAAGCTGCCCCTGGTCTATCACCCCATTGTTGTGTTCTGAAACGGGTTTCCTGTAGGGGCACGGCATGCTGTTCAGTTCCATGACATCGTTTCCAGTTGTACACGAGACATGGTTTCCACCCAGCCGTGGGCTAAGGTCGGACGAAGGAGTCCTCCCGATGCCCTTTCGGAAACTGGAAATGAAAGAATCTA
>JAKZVK010000045.1:0-9661 GCA_047516085.1 Bryobacterales bacterium | reverse complement strand
AGCGCGATCCCGGGTCCAAGAAGCCAACCCCAGTTCCGTCGTTCCTTCATCGCGCGTTCCTCCCGCTCGAATCCCATTCTACGGGAACGGAACTTCTGGCTCCGGCCGAGCCACAGGTCTCGGCTCGGAAGGGAAGCGCGGTCCGAGAGAAGACCGTCCCTTCCAGGGTCCGGGGCGCACCCCTTCCGCTACGATGCGACCGTAGCGCAAGATCAGACCCACCCGACCCAATGACCGACACGGATTCCCGGACGATTACCCGCGTCACTCTCCGCAACTACAAGAGCATCGCCGCTTGCGATGTTCCGCTGGAACCGCTCACCCTGCTCGTGGGTCCGAACGGCGCCGGCAAAAGCAACTTCCTGGACGCGCTCCGGTTCACGTCGCAGGCGCTCCGATTCTCGCTTGACCACGCCCTGCGCGAGCGAGGAGGGATCGGTGAGGTTCGGCGGCGTTCCCGGGGACATCCCAACCATTTCACGATCCGGCTCGATCTGCGGTTCCCGCATGGCCATGCTTCCTACGCTTTCTCGGTCGGCGCCCGGCCAAACGGTGGTTACCGCGTGCGCCGCGAGTTGTGCCGTGTGTATTCGACCGACTCAGCGCGGGCAGGATTCTTCCTGACCGAGAACGGCAAGGTCGCGCTGTCCTCCGTTAAAGGCCTCCCGCGGAACGTGCAGGCGGACCGGCTTCACCTCCTTCCCGCCTCCAACCATCCTGTGTTCCGTCCCATCTACGACATCTTGTCCGGAATGGGTTTTTACAATCTGGATCCGGGACGGATTCGCGATCTCCAGTCCTCCGCCCCGAGCGATGTGCTCGACGGAGACGGTGCGAACATAGCGAGCGTCTTCGGAACGCTGAAGTCGCGATCGCAGCCCAGCATCGAGAGGATCGTGAAGTTCCTCTCCGTGATTGTTCCAGGAACGGTTGGAGTCGAAGCGAAGACACTCGGCCCAAAGCTCACGCTCGAGTTCCTCCAAAAGGTGCGCGGCGATGAACACGCTTGGCGCTTCCTCGCGAACAACATGTCGGACGGGACTCTCCGAGCGTTTGGAGTCCTGGTCGCACTCTTTCAAGGCGCCGGCAGTGCGTCGCTCGCTGCCCGACTCATCGGCATTGAGGAACCGGAGAGCGCACTCCATCCGGCCGCTGCCGAGGCGCTGATGGACGTTTTGCAGGAAGTGAGCGGAACTGTGCAGGTCCTCGCTACGACGCACAGCGCTGATCTGCTCGACCAGAAGACCCTGCCGGTGGAGTCGCTGCTGGCGGTCGTCTCGGACGCCGGCGAGACGCGGTTGGCGCCCCTGGACGACAAGAGCCGCAGCATCTTGCGCGAGGGGCTCTCGACACCCGGTGACCTGCTCCGGATGGAGATGCTTGATCCCGACCCCGTGCTTGCAGCGCCGAAGCGGTTGAAACTCTTTGAGAACGGGGCGTGATCGTGGCGCCGATCGCGGTGATTGTCGAGGGTAAGGGAGAAGTTCAGGCAGTTCCGATCCTCCTTCGCCGCATCGTCCGGGAGATCGCGCCTGACATCACTGCAAGGATCGGCCGGCCGATCCGCGTGCCGCGTGACCGGATCGTGCAAGAGGCAGAACTCGAGCGGTATCTGAACATCGCCGTGAGGCAGGGCGGGCCGGACGCGGGGATCCTTGTTCTCCTGGATGCGAACGGGGACTGTCCGGCCGAGCTCGCCACGACGCTCCTGGAGCGTGCGCGGCGGGCTCGACCGGACAAGCGAATACAACTCGTGCTCGCGAAAAGCGAATACGAGGCGTGGTTCCTGGCAGCAGCGGAATCGGTCGTGGCAGGTGCCCCGGAGGCCCCTGCCGATCCCGAGGCGATTCGGGGCGCCAAGGAATGGATCCGAAAACATCAGCCGTATCGACCCACCGTCGATCAGGCGCCGATGACGGCCAGGTTCGACATGGTGCAGGCGCGCCGGAACGCGCCGTCCTTCAACAAGATGTGGCGTGCGGTGCAGGCTCTGCTCGAGACCTGACGACTTGCTCGGACTCTCAAATCGCTTGCTCCGCTCCGTCGGGTGCGCCTTGGGCAAACTCCAGTGCGTGTTCGGTCGTTTCGTCGAACAGTTGGGATACGTCGCCCTCGGTCGCCGTCGACGGAGCGAGTACCCGGCGGTTCATCTCCCTCTTCTTCCTCAGCAGCGCGTCGAGCCGAACATCGAAGCTGAAGTCCCCGAAACGGGGGTGCTGCGCCATCGGTAGGTAGACGTGGACGGCCTTGTGCTGGCCGATCCGGAACACCCGGTCGGTGCATTGATCTTCAACCGCCGGATTCCACCAGCGCGACAGATGAATCACATGGTTCGCAGCGGTGAGCGTCAGGCCGACTCCACCGGCGCGGGGCGACAGGATCATTGCATCGAATCCGTCGCGCTCCTGGAATGCTGCGACGCGCGCCTGGCGTGTCCCGCCGGCAACCGCGCCGTTGATGACAAGAACGTCCTTGGGCAGCGGGAACTTGCGCCGGAGCGCCTCCACCAGGAATGCCTGCATCTCCAAGAGCTCCACGAAGATCAGCGCCTTTTCCTGCCGCGCTGCGATGTCTTCCAGAATGCGGAAGGTCTCGGAAAGCCGTGCCGACTCTTGGATATATGTATCGAGATCGGCGCTCTGGGCGGGAGGCACCGGATGCAACGAGATGTTCCGCAGCCGCTGCAACGTGTGCAGGATGCCGCGGCCGCGGCGGCGGTTCAGCAGCACCTTCTCATATGCCTCAGCCTGTCGAGGCGGCATTGCCACTAGGCGTCGGTGCACCTTCTTTTCCGGGAGTTCGGGAAGGTGGTCCTCCTTCAGCCGCCGCAGCATCAGCGGCGGGCCACCAGCGGATTTTGGGTGGGTCAGTTCCTTGTGCAGCGTCGCGAGCGTCTGGTCCTGGTCCGTACCGTCGCGGTCGTAGATGGCGCTGAACTCTTTCAGCGGGGGAAACCGTCCCGGCTCGATCCGGTCGAGCAGCGACCAGATGTCTGCTGGACGGTTCTCTACCGGCGTGCCAGTCATCAACACCACGAAGTCAATGTTCATCGCCAGCGCCGCTTCGGTCAGCCGTGCGGCCGGGTTCTTGATCTTCTGGGCTTCGTCAAAGACGCCGACGCTCCAGGGTATGCGTCCGAAGCTGTGCTGGTAATCGCGCAGCGTTTCGTACGTCGTCAGTACCCAATCGGCTCGGCGGATCGCTTCGAGGTCGAGGACCGGAGTTCCTCCCAGCGTCAATTCGGTGCCGCGCGCGCCGGAACCACTTGCGCCGCGTCGGAGGTCGCGCAGTTCCCTCCCGTGAGCTTCCACCGCCTGTCCGAGGCCTGGGTCGGACAGGTGTTTGTCATGTTCGTCCCTCCAGTTCCTGATCAATCCGGTGGGTGCGACTACCAGCATCGGCTTTCGGCTGTCTCCCGCCCGTTTCTTCAGGCATGACAAGAAGGCCAGGGCCTCCAACGTTTTGCCGAGCCCCATGTCGTCAGCGAGAAGCGCCCCACCACTTCCCTGGTCCCAGTGTTCCTTCAGCCATCGAAGACCATCCTCCTGATGGTCCAGTAGCTTCGTTCCGAGATCGGGATCCGTCTCGGAGATGGCCGCCCCGCCTCGTCGCCGCTGTTCCCTGCGAAACTCGATCGTTTCGAGGTTGTCTATGACCAGCAGGACCGTGCCCGGGTCCGACCCCTCCGGTGGCGCAGGGGAGGTGCATTGCGTTGGGGTTGACTCCTCCGGAGGCTTGATCTGCCCGATCAGATCGTCGATCGCTGTCCTGGTGTCCGAGTTCGCCGGAACGTCCTCGCCGCCGATCTGAACGAACGAGTCACCACGCTCGATTGCCTCCTGAAGACGCCGCCGGGCCTCGGGCAGTTCTTCGGGTGGGATGGATAGATCGCGCCCGTCGAGGCGAAGGCCGCATTCCGTCGGGGGCAACCAGGGGTCTTTGGCCTGAGTGATCCAGGGAAGCACCTTGCTTGTCCAGATGCCCACCCCCTTTACCCGATCACTCAATCCCTCGTCGCTGAAGACCTCGTCAACCTCCACGGTCTCGGCACCGCGATCGTCGAGTTCGCGCCGTACGTACTCGGACGCGTCCTTGAGAAAGCGGCGGCGGTCGTCGGCGCTCCCCGCCTGGGCGCGCCGGACCACACCGAGAGCCTGCTCGACCTCCGGCGTCAGCACCACGTACGTGTTTCCGCCGAGGGCATAACGGTGCTTGACGCGGGAAATGCTGCGGAACCGCCGCGCGAACGCCCCCTGTGAGGCGGGAGGCAGTACCGCCTCGAAACCCGTTTCTCCTTCTCCCGTTTTGCTCAGACGAGCTCGTCGTCTACCGATGACGGGATCGAAATCCGGTTCGTTGCTCTCGTTCACAAACGGTTCGAGTCGAAAGCTAGATCCGACGGCGATCTGAAACGATCCCAAATGATCGTCAACGACCGCTCCCGGCGGAAGCTGCTCGGCGATGCGTCCCCAGCCCAGCATCTTTGCCTCCAGGTCCGCGTCCCCGGCGCCCGGAAATTGCTCAATCGCCTCCACGATGGAGTGCAGCGGCTCCGGCAACACGAATTCGTTTCCAGCGACTCGCAGCCAAGCTCCTTGTCGTTCTACTCCCAGCACGCGCCGGCCGTCGCGGACGAAGCCGCTATGCACCTCGAAGTCGGGGTCATGAATCGCCCCATCGGCAACGATCTCCAGCGCAAACGGCGCTTGGTCTGGCAGACCCAGGTAGCGCAGTTCGTCGGTTGTGAGGCTTGCTATCCCGCTCCATGCAACGAGCAACTCGTCTTCGTCCTGTTCGAACGCGGACCCGTCGTCTCGCAGGCGGAGCAGCACACCGAGACCGGAGGGTGTGTCGGACCGAGCCGTCCATTCCTCGACGGGGATTGGCGGATCTCCGACGCGGACAATCAATCCGTCCCCCGTCGGCTGGAGGTCGAGCGTTTGTCCTACGAGATCACCCATCAAGATTCATCGTTCCGCATACTGGTGGTTGGGTCACCAGCGACACTGGCGACAGTAGGCTCCGTCCCGGGGCTTCAACCGCCCACACTCCAACGGCGCCGGCCGGAACGCCACTCCGCCCATCGCCGCTCCACTTCGGACATTGTCGAGGTCTGACGTGTTCGGGAGCGGGGCGCTGGCGCAGGATCCCGCTTCGCTCAGGACGGAGAAGAACGGCTCCAATCCGCTGGCAGGTAAGAACCGCGTGCCACCTCTACTCCCGTGTGATCCCGAATCCAATCCGCCAGCGCGTCCTGCCATCGCCCGGACTCGCTTCCGTGATGCCTTTGGGAGTGATCCTCCTCGTGCATCAACTGTCGCCCCGGGCGGTAGTCGTAGCGTTGATATTCGTCCTCATAGAGCCTCGGTGCATGGCGGTTTCCGTCGAGCCAGGCCCGGCAGGACCCACTGTGGCTCCACTCGGCGACGGTCATCCCCGGCATGCCCGCGATGTGGAGCAGCAGCACGGACTGACCGCCCTCTCCACCCTGAAGCGTGCCCCTGGCCAACTCCGCCCGATTTGCTTGCCGCTCGACGAAAGCTCTGGCTCGGGCGCCGAGCACGAACCAGGCCTTATCAATCACTCCGGCGTCGAAATGCGCTCTCCAGAATCGCTCCCGGTACTTCCAGTGGTTATCGAGCGCCGTTTCCTTGACTACCGCGAAGAACGAATCCAGCGACTTCTTGACGAGCCACCGCAACACCACGGTGCGTAGGTCGTCTTGAACACTGCGCCAATTGCGCCTTCCCGCGGGGAGGTTTGGGTGTCCGAAATGGCGCATCAGGAAAGGCAGAATCTGTTCCTTAGTCGGCGCTCTTGCTTCCCTCGTTAGGAATGGGCGAAGCAGCGATTCGGCGATCTTCGATCGTAAGTCGTCAAACCGCAGTTCGCCACGGAACTCAAGCGCTACCAGCATGCGTTCGAGCCGGGCGGGTTCGTCGCGATCCTCCCTCAGACCCTCTTCCAATCTGGCGAGTTGTTTCCGGAGGCCGGACTTCAGAAGCTCGGAGGTCGCAAGGCCAGAGTCGAATCCCGCTTCCTCAAGGCTTCTGTCCACCGGTTCGCCCCGGGAAACGAGCGACTCGGCGAATGCCAAGTCGCCCTCTCGGTCCAGCAGTCGGAAGGCCTGGCACCGCTGCCGCCACCGTCGCAAGGACGGTGTTTCGGATCCCGCCAGGATCGTGTTTTCCAGAATGCGGCGTAACCCGTGGAAGACATCGGATCCTGCGGGGTAAACCCGCAGGAATTCATGTAGCAGCGCCAACGCCGCACGGGGTCGGCGTCCCCCGCTGAGCCAGGCGCCGTAGTCTCGAACGACCCGAGGATTCTCCCCCAGCCAGCCGGTGCGGGGGGGCCGACTCCCCTGGGCGGTCGCTTCGGGCGTATAGAACAACACCCACGGCAGCCTTCGCAGATCGCGCCTTGGCCACTCTGCGAGTGGCATGCGGTGGCCGAGTCTCTCGGCTGCCCGCCAGTACAACTCGTCCAAGGTATCGGGAGAGGGACGCTCCAGGTCTTCACCGCCGAGCTGCTGATCGACGCGTTTCGCGGCCCGCAGGGCTCGGTTCGGCCGAAACGTTTCGGGAAGGGTCGCCGGCCAGCGGAGTTGGCTTCGTGAGCTGGCGGTCGTGGACCATTCGGCCAAGCATTTCCGCAGGGAGATCTCGGGAGCCTTCATGGGTTCCTCGCGCGGTACCGCTCCCGGACCCCTTCCACGGCCGCTCCGGAACGGGTGCCGACGATTTCGGGGGGCTCCAGCAGGAAGCGCAGGTCAATGCGGCGATTGTCGTCGGCTCGGACCGGATCCCGGGTGGCGGGACGCGTCTGGCCATAGCCGCTCGTGCTGAGAATCGGGTACCCCTGAGAGTTGCGGAGCCCTTCGATGCGCGGTTCGCACGCCGCGATCATCCGGTGAACACTCGCCGCTCGCATGGACGAGAGTTCCAAGTTGTCCCGGAAGCGGTTGCCGCCGGCCACCGGAACGTCGTCGGTGTGCCCTTCGATCAGCAGCGTGTCCAGGCGATCGGGAAGGTCCGGACAGGGATAGCTGGAACCGTCGGCCCGGTCTTGGCAATGGGCCCGGGCGTCCGGACCGGTGGGGTCCGGGTTGATGGGGCTCGCTAACGCAGCGTCCTCGGACCGCGCGTAACACGGCGCTACCTCTGCGATCGCGCGCGCCAGGAAGCCGACGTTGGCGTGGTGTTCGGCGACGGGAATCTCATCCCCGGAGGGAAAGTTGATTGCGTTGTCGGAAAGACGCAGCACTCCCTGATCCGCAAGGACCTCGACGCGGATGCCGGCTTCTCCGAGCCTCACGGCGATGTCCTCGAGGATGCGGCCGCGGGTCTCATAGGTGGAGGTCCAGTCCTCGGTGACTTCGGCGAGGCGATACGCGAACACCGCAAGCATGATGATGAACACGAAGATGAGCGCCGACACCAGATCGCTCACGCTCGCGAGGTAGCTGTTCCCTCCCGTATCCTCCCCGCGGAGGCGCGCCCCGAGTCTCACCGGCCCGTCCCTGGGAGGTTCTCCACCAGATCTTCGATGGACTGATCCAGTTGCGTGGTCGCGCTAGCGAGCTGTTGGACGCAATTCGCGGTCGTCTTGTCGAGTTCGTTGGCGAACTTCCGCACTTGTTCGCAGTAGCGGGAGAGCCCCGCATCCATCTGCTGGAATACCTCACTGAGAGCTCGGTCAATGCCTTCAAAGCGGTCCTGGTAGCGGGTCCAGGCAGCGGCAATCTGCCGTTCGTGCTCCTGGAATGCGCCGGAGGAAGCCTCCAATCGCGCTACGAGGCCGCTCGACAGTTGCAGCGCTGCCGCCATCTCCGCGCCGGACTCGCGCATTCCCCGCGCAGCGCGCTCGACCGGCTGCGCGACGGCGGCGATTTCCTCGTGCGTCTTCTGGATCGAACCGCGTAGGGCTCCCATCTGCTCCACGAACCGGTTCATCTCGGTCAGGACCTGCTCGCTTTGCTGGGTCGCCCGTTCGAGCCGTGCGGCCGCGGATTCCAGGCCGCCAAGGGAATCGCCGATCTGCGACGCCGCGTCCGCACCCGCGGCCGCGAGATCCTTCGCCAGGTTTTCGGAACCAGAGGAAAGCGCAGCCCCGAAACGGTTCATCGTTTCCCGCATGATCTCGGAGGCCGCTTCGGTGTTCGTGGTCATGGACTGGTTGACGCCTTCCAGCATCGAACGGATTGCCTCCTGGGCTGCACGCTGGGTGTCGGCGAGCTCTTCGGAGGAATCCTTGAGCGCTTGATCCAGACCCTTGACGGTGGCTTCGAGCCCGTCGAACTGCGACCCGGCTTGATTATGAAGGGCCGTCGTGAACTTCTCGATCGCGTCGCCAATCACGGCAGCGCTGTCGGTCGACCGATCGGCCCGGAAGCTCTTGAATGCTTCGAGAATCTGTTCGAGCAGTGGCGACAGGCGGCCGGCGATCTTCTCTTCGAGGGCCTGTTCGATGGAAAAGATGAGGTCCGTGTTGAACTTCTTCAGTTGGGTGGTCGTCTGTTCCGCCTGGCGCAGATTCCTGAGCGCTACATCTTCCATCGTGACCCGCAGCAGGCACGATTCGAGCGCCATGACCCATTCGTTGAGAGCAACGTGGCACCGCCGTGAAACAACTCGCTCCCAGACCAGAAAGGTCAGGGAGCTGGAAATGCCTGCGATGGAAGTCCCAAAGGCGAGAGCGGCGCCGTCGAGGAGTTGGAGCAGGGACTGCGTAATGGTTTCCGAATCGCCCGAGGTCAATCCCGAACTCGCCACGCCGACCCCGACGGCAAGTCCGAGGAAGGTGCCGAGGATTCCAACGCCGGTGAGCAGGTTCGGCACGGACTGATGCCAACCCGCCGAGATTTCGGGAAACACAATCGTCTGGTCGTTCAGATCACTCGAAACCTCGCGGGTATTGCGGATCGGGTCATCGGAGCCGGGCGCCGGCAGGATCAGGGTTTCGACGAATTCCTTCCACACCAGGCCGAAGTCCTTTGAGAACTCGTGATCGTGCTCTTCGAACCGCTGCGCGAAATCGTTGCGCCGGTCCGTCACAGCCTCCGCTCCGTGGTCGTCCGATTCGGTCGCGCCGAGCCGCTCGCCCGCGCTCCGGAGGCGCGCTTTCAGTCCTCGGGTCTGCCGCTGCAAATGCCCGATGGTGAACACCAGAAAGACGAAGATGCCCGCGCAATAGCTCCAGACGAATGCCGGCGTGAGGATGAAATCAAGGTTCATGGCGGTTGGGGTCTCCCGCGGAACCCAGCTCCCCGCGCAGTTGGTCCACGGCCTCTAAGGGGATTCGCGAGGCGCTGCCTGCGTCAGCGCGGGCCCCCCCAACAGATATTGGGAACCGTTTGGGCTCAGACCCAAGCGGCCGCGCCCGCGAGCGCACGCGATGGTAACGAACTGTAATGGACCGCGTAATCGAACTTTGGGCGTACCCGGCCGGTGTCCGAGTTCAGCCGCCGAAGGCTTCCATCCGCGCGAGCGCTTCCCGGATCTGATCTTCCGACTGGAGCCGGGACGATCCAACGTTGGGCTGGCGGATCTATCGGATTTCGCAGCGTCTCGGCCATCCGCAAGGGTCGGCTCTGGGCGCTCTCAGTCCACGTCCACGCTATCCGGCGTTGCCCGCGCAAATTTCAGTGCGTGTTCGGTTG
>JAKZVK010000044.1:0-18571 GCA_047516085.1 Bryobacterales bacterium | reverse complement strand
CGGGTCGATCACGCGAAAGAAGACCACCGCGCTGACCTTGACCGTCACGTTGTCGCGGGTCACAACGTCTTGCGGCGGCACGTCCATCGTCTCGACGCGCAGCGAGATGCGCACGATCCGGTCGATCGGCGCGAACACCAGGACCAGGCCGGGCCCCTTCGGGCTCGGGAGCAGGCGTCCCAGACGAAAGATCACGCCCCGCTCGTACTCCGGCAGAATCTTGATGCAGTTGATCAGATACAGAATGATGATTAAGAGAAACAGCCACGTCACGTTGAATCCCATCGTTGTCCTCCTAGATTCGCCTGCCGGTCAGTTCGCGATGTAGGGGTACGGCATGCCGTGCCCGCCTTCCCTTGCTCAACGAGCTACTAAGCGGCGTCCGCCGAACTTGCATCCGTCGCGGGGGGCTGCGCGTGGCCGCTGTTTTTCGCTTGCACCGTGAGCAGCAACCCGTCCATGCTCACAATCTCGATCGGCGCTCCCTCGGGGATCGGTTCATCAGAGCGCGCGTTCCACCATTCTCCGTGGACGAACACGCGCCCGGCGTCGTGTACGTCGCTCTTGGCCACGCCCGTCTCGCCGACCATCCCTTCCGAGCCGGTGGCCACTTTGTAGCGAAACGACTTGACCGCAAGCTGCAGCAGGAACACGGTGATCGCGGCGAACGGCAGAGTCACTCCAACGGCCGTCGTCCAACTGATGGAGAGTTCTGGAACCTCAGTGTCGACCAGCATGACGGTGCCCAAGACCATGGCGATCACTCCTCCGCCGGCGAGAATGCCGCCCGACGGGATGGTGGCTTCGAGAATGAAGCAGGCCAGCCCGAGCACAATCAGCGCCGCGCCCGCCCAGTTGATCGGCAACAGTGTCAACGCCATGGCGCCGAGAATTACCAAAATTCCGCCCGCCACGCCGGGTACGATCAACCCCGGGTGCGTAAATTCCACGTAGATTCCCACCAGGCCCAAAATCAGCAGGATGAAGGCCAGGTTGGGATTGATCAGCGACAGCAGGATCGTCTGCCGGTAGCTCAGCTCGAAGGTAGTGATGGCAGCCCCGGCGAGCGAGAGCGTCTCTTCGTCCCCGTCGAAACGAGTGATGGTCTGGCCATCGAGCGCCGCGAGAAGAGCGGCCGGATTGTCGGCGATCAGGTCGATGAGCTTCGCGTCGAGAGCTTCTTGCTCAGTGAAAGCCTTGCTTTCGAGCACCGCTTTTTCAGCCAGTTCTGGATTCCGCCCGCGCTTGTCAGCCATGGCGCGAACAGAAGCCGCCGCGTCGTTCTCGACTTTCTGCTTCATGATCTCGTCCATCTCACCGCCGATGAGCACCGGATGCGCCGCCCCGCTGTTGGTGCCGGGGGCCATCGCGGCCACGTCGCCCGCGATCAAGATCATGAAGCCCGCCGAGGCCGCCCGGCCGCCGCTGGGGGCGACGTAGGTGATTACCGGCACCTCGGAAGCAACGATGGCTTGGATGACTTCCTGCGTGGCCGACAGCAACCCGCCGGGCGTATTCAGGCGGATCAGCACGGCGGCAGCCCCTTCGTCGCGCGCCTGGGCGGTGGCCTGCGACACGATTTCGACCGTCAAGGGGTGGATGACGTGCTCAACGTCAACCTGAATGACTTTCGGGGATTGCCCGTAGCAGGCGAGAGCCCCTAGCAGCGGCAGCAGCATCCGCCGCACCAGCCAACCTGCGTGGCTTCGTTTCATGTGGGACTCGTAACTTAGTATCCCAGATCCATACCTACGGCCCGAGCAGAATCGCAAGCGGCGGAAGCGGCGCCATTCACAAGGTAGGGGCACGGCATGCCGTGCCCGCCTGCCGCAACTGCACGCCAGGCCGCAAGACACGGCAACGTTCGCGTGGCGGTGCGGTCCTCCTGGGAGACGTCTCCGCCGGCATGACCACCCACATCACGAGCCCGGAAACCGAGCCGTGACCGTAAGGGAGCGGTCCGGCACGAACCTTGACGCCGCTCACAGGCTTCTAGAGCAAGCATCTCCCCGCTCACCAACTCACGTCGACGCCGGCGTAGAAAGCTCATCCACGAACGCAGCAGCTCGACGCGGGCTGACGCCCGCAGCTCTCAAGGAACAGTTCTGTCAGTCCCCTATGTTCAACACGGGCGATTCTTGAACGCCGAACGCCGTCTCGGTGCTAGAGCATTCCGAGGGGTGTGCGAGTTCGTGCCGGACCGCTCCCTTACGGTCACGGCTCGGTTGCTTGTTGACACCCTCCCGTTACACTGGACGGCATGTCGCGCCCGCGTCCCCCCCTGGGACAGCACTTCCTCCAGGACCACAGCGTCCTGGCACGCATTGCCTCCTGCTTACCGATCGAGCCCGGCTCGCTGGTCGTCGAGATCGGCCCCGGCCAGGGCGCCCTCACCGAACACCTCCTCGCCCGCGGCGCACAGGTGGCGGCCGTTGAACTGGACCGTGATCTCGCCGCGGGCTTACAAACCAGGTTCGCCAACGCCCCCTTGGAAATCATCGAGGCGGACGTGCTCGACGTCGACCTTGCCGAGCTAATCCGCAACCGCTCCGAGCAGCCTGCCCTGGTGGCCGGCAATCTCCCCTACTACATCACGTCTCCGATCCTGCGAAGGCTATTCGCGGCCGCCGCGCAGGTCGAGCAAGCGGTGTTCCTGATGCAGAAGGAGGTGGCCGAAAGGGTAGTCGCCGTGAAGGGCTCGCGGGACTATGGCTTCCTTAGTGTGCTGAGCCGGCTGTATGCGGAGCCGGATTTGTTGTTTACCGTAGCGCCCGGGTGCTTTCGCCCGCCGCCGCAGGTCACGTCGGCGGTGGTGCGGTTGGCGATGCGGGGGGGAGCCCAAGTCGAGCCGGCCTTGATCGAGTTTCTGAAGGCCTGCTTCGCCCACCCTCGCAAGACGTTGCTGAACAACTTGGCCGCGCGGTACGAGCGCTCCCGCGTCGCGGCTCTGCCGGAGGCGGGGCAACGCGCCCAAGAGCTAGCGTTGGATGAATTGCGAGCAGTCTGGCGCAGCTTGAAGTAGCGGGGGGGCAGTAATGATCCCAGCATGCCCTGCAAACTTGGAGTCTCCGCACCTGCCAAGGGAAACCCTGTCAACTGATGGGGCACGGGTCTGTGCTCGGCAAGGCCCCGGAGGGGCCAGACATGATAGCCCGCGGTTTCAACCGTGGGTAACAATGCCCAATTACGAGGAGCCCTGGAAGGGCGATACACAAGACGGCCGCCCGTTCCACATCCGCGCGAGATGCGCCGTGGATTCTCCATGGGCGTGATGCGGCGTCCGCGGCGAAAGCTGTGTCGCCCCTTTCAGGGCTTCACGGAGATGATCCCCGTCTACCCACGGTTCAAACCGTGGGCTATTATCTCTCGGCCCTCGGGGGCGGACACCCCAGCTGCACAGCTCACTTGGGTGCGTGCAGGGACCAGTGGCGGTACGTGCCACATCCGATCTCGCGCTTCGCAAACCCCACAACCCACCTAATCCAAGACATTCCCATCGGGATCCATATGATGGATCTCTTCAAACCCTAACTCACGAATACCCGCTTCCACCTTCGCCAGATCCCCCACGACGATCCACACCAGACGATCCGGCTTCACAACCCTCTCGGCGGCGGCATTGATATCGCTCAACTCCAGCGCCTGCACCTTGCCTGCGTAGGTCTCGTAGTAGTCCTCGGGCAACCCGAAGCGCACGATCTCGCTGATCGCGCCTCGCAAGGCGCCCTTGGTTTCGAAGCGCCCTGGCAGCCGCAGCGTTTGGTTGCGCTTCGACTTGTCAAGCTCGTCGGCATCCGCGGGACGCTCTCTGAGAATCTCGCGCATCTCCTTATCCACCTCGGCCATCGACTCCTTCGTCTTGTCGGTCTGCACCGGCGCGCAGGTGAGATAGATGCGTTGGCCACGCGCATCGAACATCGTGCTGAACGCCTCGTACGCCCAGTGCTTGTCCTCGCGCAGGTTCATGTTGAGACGCGAGGTAAACGTCCCGCCGAGGATGTTGTTCATCGTTTCGATCGCGATCTCGTCCGGGTTGTTGGTCGGCGGCGCGAGCAGGCCCGTGATGATGACCGACTACTGGGCGCCCGGCTTGTCCACCAGATAGAGCACGCGAGCTTCACGGTTCTGTACCTCGGCGATGTTCTTCTTAGGAGGCTTCTCGCCGTCCTTCCACGCGCCCAGCCGCGACTCGAGCTTGGGAACCAGTTCATCGAGCGTGGTGTCGCCTGTGACGATCAACGTCGCGTTCGAGGGCTGAAACCAAGTGCTGTGAATGGCTTCGAGATCCCCGCGCTTCATCTCGGTAACGGTCTTTTCCGTTCCCGTGCCCGTCCAAGGATTGCCGTAGGCGTGACCTTCGCCGTAGACCATGCCCGGCAACAAGCGCAGCGCCGTCAACACCGGGGTCGATTTCTCCTGCTGGATGCGCGCCAGACGCCGCTTCTTCAGCCGTTGAAAGTCCGCCTCGGGGAACGACGGGTTGAGGATCACGTCGGCGTACATGTCGAGCGAGGCGTCGAGGTTTTCCTTGAGGGCCGAGAGGCTTACGGTGGAGCTGTCGAGGCTTGAGCCGGTCGACAGATTGGCGCCGAGGTTCTCCAAGGCCTCGCTGATTTCGAGCGCGGAGCGCGTCGCGGTACCCTCGTCCATCATGTCGAGGGCCATGCCGGCGACACCCGCGGCGGCAAACTGGTCGGCCGCATAACCGGCATCCACCAGCAGTTGGAAATCCACGACCGGGATTTCGCGCCGCTCGGCAAGAATGACCTTCAGCCCGTTGGAGAGCGTCGCCTTCCGTAGCTCGGGCAAGTCGAGTTTGGGAAAGTTGGTGATCTCGGGCAGCTTCGAGCGGTCGACGTCCTGATCCTTGTTCTTGTAGTTCGGGAAGGGGTGGACTTCGAGGATGTACACACCGTCGGAGAGCCACTCGGCCGCGACTTTACGCATGTTCTCGGGCGTCTCGGCGGCGGCGCGCTCGAGCAGGGTCTTGTAGAAGTCCGGCGAGCCCGCGTACACCTCGTTCTGCGCCAGGATGTCGGACTTGCCGCCGAACCCGCCGATGCGCTCGATGCCACGAATGAAGCGCGCCCGGTACTGCGTCTTGATGCGGTCGAGTTCCGCCTCGGTCGGGCCGTTCTTGAGTAGCTTGTCCAGCTCTTCGCGGATGGCGGCCTCCACCTTCTCGAGGTCGCCGCCGGGCTGGGCTGTGGCTACGATGTAAAGCTGCCCGCCGATCTCGTTCGGAAAGACGTACGACGAGACGCTCGTCGCGATCTGGTCCTCGTAGACGAGGCGCTTGAAAAGCCGCGAGTTCTTGCCCAACCCGAGCACGTCGGTGACGAGGTCGAGCGTCGACATCTCTTCCGAACCCCGCTCCGGTATGTTCCACACCATGTACACTCGCGCCTGCGGGACGCGGTCTTGCACGGTCTGGCGATGCGTACCGCTGCGCTTGGCGATCCACACCTGCTGCTTGGCGACGGGCTCGCCCGCGGGGATGTGACCGAAGTACTTCTCGACTTTCACTTTCGCCGTTTGCGGGTCGATGTCGCCGGCGATGGCGATCACGGCGTTCGAGGGGCCGTAGTATTTCTTGAACCACTCCTGCACGTCTTCGAGCGACGCGGCGTTGAGGTCGTCCATCGAGCCGATCGTGGTCCACGAGTAGGGGTGCCCGGCGGGGTAAGTGTTCTCCGTCAGAAGCTGGCGCGTCACGCCGTAGGGCTGGTTCTCCCCCTGACGCTTTTCGTTCTGGACGACGCCGCGCTGCTCGTCGAGCTTGGCCTGATCGATGGCGCCCAGCAGGTGGCCCATGCGGTCCGACTCCCATCCACAACACGAGATCGAGTGCGGGCGTGGGTACGTTCTGGAAGTAGTTTGGTGCGGTCGGAGTTGGTGGTGCCATTGATATCGGTGACGCCCACCTTTTCGAGCGGCTTGAAGTAGTCGTCGTTGAAGTTCTCCGAGCCGTTGAACACGAGGTGCTCGAACAAGTGCGCGAAGCCGGTTTTGCCGGCCCGCTCGTTCTTCGAGCCGACGTGATACCACAGGTTGACCGCGACGATGGGGGCCTTGTGATCTTCATGGACAATGAGCGTGAGGCCGTTATCGAGCACGAATTTTTCGTACGGGATCTCGACCTCGCCGGCTTGCGCGGGTGCAACAGCGAGAAGCAGGAGTGCGGCAATCAACAGGCATCGGGCGCTACGAGAGCGCGGGTACGTTATGGTTGGCCTCCGGTTCGGACAACTTCGGCGGGGTAACGTCCGAATTATAAGCGTCGGCGAACGCGGGCGGCACATGAAGGATGTAGCGTGAGGCGCGTGCCTTCGCGTCGGGCAACAGAGCACAGGCGTGGCGAGCGCCCGTGGCGAGCCGAGCCATGCTCGGCTCTTGTGCCGGACCCGCCGAACGACTCCAGCACGCACCGGCCCCCAAACATAAACCGAAACAACTGTTTTCAACCGTTTCGCAAGGGCTATAATAAGCCCAGTGGAAGAAAAACTGAAGTTCGCAGTCTTCATCGACTACGACAACATCGACATCGGAGTGAAGTCAACTCTGCACCGGGATTTCGACGTCAAGTACGTCCTCGAGGGCCTCAAGGAGCGCGGCGAAGTCGTTTCGAAGGTCGCCTACGGCAACTGGAGTCGCCACGGCCGCGCGGCGCGCTCGTTCAGCGAGCACGGCGTGCACATGGTGCAGCGCGACTCGACCCCCCGCGGCGACAAGAACGGCGCCGACATCAACCTCGCCTTGGACGCGCTCGAACTGGCGTTCACGCGGGACCACATCAACGCGTTTGCCATTGTCAGCGGCGACAGCGACTTCATGGCGCTGGTCAACAAGCTCAAGCAGTTCAACAAGCGCGTCTACGTGGTGGGCGGCAAGGCCTTTACCAGCACGATCCTGCAGCGTAACTGTCACGAGTTCATCAACTACGAGTCGCTGCTCGAGACCGTGTCGCCGCGTTCGCGGCGCGGCGCAGGAACGCAGCGCGGTCGCGCACGCCGTTCGCTGCCCATCTCACGGGCCGTGAGCCTCGTCGACCGGGCCCTGCACGCGCTCGACCGCCGCGGCGTGCTTCCGCAGCTCGGACTGCTCAAGAGTACGATGCAGCAGCTCGACTCCGCCTTCAACGAGCGCGACTACGGCGCCTCGTCGTTTTCTCAGCTCGCCGAGAAGCTGGTCGGAGAGGGCTTCATCAGCGTCAAGAAGGTCGACGGCCAGTCGGTCGTCGAGCGCAAGGAAGCCGCCAAAGGGGCCGAGACCGAAGGCGAACGCGCGCCCGAAGATGCACTGCCGCTCTTGCAGGAAGTCCTCACCAGCAACATCGATTTGCTCAACATGGGCATCCCCGCCAAGGAAATTCAGGCGCTCGTGCAGGCCGCGGACCCGGCTTTCAAGGAGACCGACTTCGGATTCTCGGAGTTCGCCGAGTTACTGAACTTCGCCGTCGACAAGGGTCTGGTCGGTGTGGGCGCCGATCCCGAGCACGGGCTGCGCTACTATCCTGGCGAGGAACTGGGCCGGCCGCTGGAGTCCAGCGGGTCGGGCGAGGAGGACGGCGAAACCACCGAGGGCGACGCGGAACCCGCCGACGCCGAGGCCGACGCCGAGCCGGAACCCAAGCCTCGCCGCAGCCGTGCCCGCCGATCGACGACCACTCGCCGGACGCGCTCCTCGCGCGGCCGCGGATCATCCCGCACGCGGGCTACCAGCTCGGGGACGAGTGAGCCGCAAGACGCGCCGGCCGACGGCGAATCCGCTCCAGCCGGGCCCGTGGCTGTCGACGCGCCCCCACCCGAACCGGGCGACGACATCGGTAACGTCGAGTAGGCAGCCCTCGCCGGACTGCCGGTAAATCATCGAGCCCGAGAGCTGCGCGCGAAGCCTAGAGGGGTAGTGTACTCCGCCCGGCATTCCCGCCCAACAACCAAACGGTTTCCGCGTCCTCCCAGAGCAGCCGCCTACGGTAGCCGAACGCGAACGGCATGGAAGACCTCATCATAGGTTTCGGTTTCCTGCTGGCGATCTTCGGACCCCTGCTGCTGGTTCCCGTTACGTGGCTGCTCTATCGCCTCGCGGTACGCCCGCTCGTTCAACGGCTGGCGCCCCCGACGTCCTCCACCAGCCAGGCCCCTACCAGCAATGTAAGGTGGCGGGCGTGGGTCGTGTCGGCGGTGATCGTGGCGGGGGTGATGGTCGCCTCGTACCTCCCCGGAAGGTGGGAGTTCGACCGGATGTGTTCGCGGCACGCCGTCCCTTCGGTTTCCGATCAAGTTGAAGCGAAGGGCTTCTTCCGCACCCGCCTGTTCCCCTACGAGGCCGCGCAATACCTCCGGGACGGCTCCTTCGAATTCGTCGAGGCTCCGCACCCCTACCAGCAAGGCGAGTACGTGCGCTATTCCAGGTCCGACGCCGGCAAGACCGACGAACAGCCCATACCCACCATCAGCGCCGTCTACGGAGTGAGGGAGACGTTCTCGGAACTATCAGGGAGCCTTACGATGACCGAGAAAGTCATTTACGAAATCGCCACCGAACGGGAGTTGGCCCGCGCCGCGTCGATCAACTACCATGGCGGGCCGCTGTCGATCTTTCTAGGGAGTTCCGGCATGACCTCGTGTCCGGACATTCTATCGGAGGAGGGGTCGAGGCACTTCGGCACTTTCTACAAATTGGAATCGATCGTCCTACAGAACCAGCCGTTACCCTAGCAGCCGGTGGTCATGCCGTGCCCGCCGCTACACACCGCAGACCCTTGTAGGTGCGGACCGCTGCGTCCGTCCAGAAGCGACTCCTCCCTCGTCGGCCGGCAATCTACTCCGGCACAACGGCAACGACGTCTACTTCAATCTGCAGGGCGCCGATCAACGGTGTCTCGACCAACGTCGACGCCGGCGGCGTCTCCATATTGATGTACCTAGCGCGAATCTCGCGCACCTCGGCCAGCTTCTCGACGTCGATCAAGTAGTAGTTCATCTTGACGACATCGTCGAAGCTCGCGCCGGCCATCTCGAGGCACTTTTGGATGTTCTTGAACGTGTTCTCAGCCTGCGTGGCAAAGTCGTCGGGAAGTTCGCCGTCTTCCCCGGCGCCTCCCTGGCCGGAAAGAAATACCATCTTGCCGGGCGGCGAGGTGACGACGTGCGTATAGCCGGCGGGCTTCGGCAAGTGCGGCAGATTCATGAATTGCTTTTCCACGGTGGCATTCTCCTCCGAGTCGGGTTGATTCAAAGAAACATTGCAGGACGCGAGCAGCGCTACTGACAAGATCACGGCGGCCGTCCACTGACGTGCACTCTTCATAGTCGATTCCCTCCGCAGCCGAAGATTGTAGCACTCGGTCCCGCCGCCCTTGCCGTGTAAGCCTCGCCAACCGAGCCGTGACCGTCAGGGAGCGGTCCGAGATGCACCCACCCCGACGCACGCGGGCCCCTGGGAAACCCACCGTCCACACAGCATGCTGCCCGAGACCACCGCAAACCCACGCGCCCACTCGGCGCCCCCACTAAGAATCATCGCGTATCATTAAGCAGAACCATGATCGGCCGCACCATCTCGCACTACAAAATCACCGCCAAACTCGGTCAAGGCGGGATGGGCATCGTCTACAAAGCCGAAGACACCAAGCTCAAGCGCCCGGTCGCTCTCAAATTCCTCGCCGCCCACCTTCTCAACGACGAAGAAATCCGGGCACGCTTCACGCGCGAGGCCGAAGCCGCGGCGGGGCTCAACCACCCCAACATCTGCCACGTCTACGAAATCGACGAAGCCGAGGGCAAGACGTTCATCTCGATGGCCTTCGTCGAGGGCGACAGCCTGGAGAAAAAAATCGAGGGCGGCCCACTCAAGCTCAACGACGCGCTCGACATCGCCATCCAGACCGCCAAGGGCCTGCAGGCGGCACACGCCAAGAAGGTCGTTCACCGCGACATCAAACCCGCCAACCTAATGATCGGCGACGACGGCCGGGTCACCATCATGGACTTCGGCTTGGCCCTGCTGGCCGACCGCTCCAAACTCACCCGCATGGACGAGACGATGGGCACGGTCACCTACATGTCGCCCGAGCAGACCTACGGCATGGATCTCGACCATCGCACCGACATCTGGGCACTGGGCGTCGTCCTCTACGAAATGGTCACGGGCCAACAGCCTTTCAAGGGCCACTACGACAAAGCGGTGATGTACTCCATCACCGACGAAGAGCCGGAGCCGATGACCGCCCTGCGGACCGGCGTCCCGATGGCATTGGAGTGGCTGGCCGGCAAGTGTATGGCGAAGGACCGTGAGCAGCGCTATCAACACACCGACGAGATCATCGTCGACTTACAGAACCAAAGCGACAAGCTGAAGTCCGGCAAGTCAACCATCATCCGTACCAGCCCTCCGCCCGATGTGAAACCGTCGGCTGTCGATGTAGGGGCACGGCATGCCGTGCCCGCGGGCCCCGCAACGGACCACGGCGACCAGACATTGCACACTGCACCCCCAGATGCCGAAGCGGAAGGCATTGAACAAGCCCTAACCCCCTACCGTGTCATCGAGCGCCTCAGCGATGAAGGCGACACCGTCACCTACCGCGCCGAAGACACCCAACTCCATCGCTCCGTCGCCATCAAGATTCTGCCGGAAAGCGATGTACAAAAGGGCCAAATACGAGAGCGCCGCAGGCATCTGTTGTCCACGACCGTTTCCATCTTGGCCATAGGCCTCGCGGCTGTCTTCGCGTTCCTGTGGTGGAACCAATCGGTCCCCGAGGCACCTCTGCGTCGGTTTTCCTTCACTCCTGACAATCTGTCAGGGGGAGATGAAAATCTGTCAGGGGGACACGTGGC
This sequence comes from Bryobacterales bacterium, assembly GCA_047516085.1. Lineage (GTDB taxonomy): Bacteria > Acidobacteriota > Terriglobia > Bryobacterales > UBA6623 > JAKZVK01. The sequence goes on along the minus strand of JAKZVK010000044.1, from coordinate 7,727 downwards.
GATCTCTCCCGATGGCAAGCGGATCGTCTATATCGCTGGTCAGGGGGAGACCAAGCTGTGGATTCGCAACCTGGACCAGGCAGAAGCTCGCGAGCTGGATGGCACCGAAGAGGCCCGAGGCCCCTTCTGGTCCCCTGACAGCCAGTTCATCGGTTTTGTCACAGAGACTGAAGTAAGGAAAGTCTCTGTGCGCGGCGGGGCTCCGATGACTCTCTGCAAGTTGCCGCACCGGGCGTTCGGCGGGGGCACTTGGAGCCCGGGCGGAGATTCGATCGTGTTCAGCTCGGACTTCCCGCTGCGTCTTTTCCAGGTCCCGGCACGCGGCGGACCTCCTGAGATTCTTTTCGAGCCCGAAGAATCGATGGGACCGCATCACTGGGCGCCTCACTTTTTCCCTGAGGCGAGTGCAGGCAGCATCGCGTTTGCTGCAGGCTCCTCTGGCGCGCCGAAGATCATTGTCAGGGACCTACAGGATCGGCGGAACAAGGTGCTGGCGGATGGAGACTGGCCCTACTACTCACCCGGCGGCCACTTGGTATTCGAGCGTGATAACGATCTGTGGGCCCTGCCGTTCTCGGTTGCAAGTTTGGAGGCGACCGGCGAGGCCTTTCCGGTTGCTCAAAACGCCCAGGGTCCGAGTATGGCCAGGGATGGCACGCTCATTTATACCGATGTAGCGAGCGCGGACCGGCAGTTGGTCTGGCGAAGCCGAGCCGGCGACAGGTTGGACGTAATCGGGCAACCCCAGGGCGGCATGGCGAGGCCGTCCCTTTCGCCCGATGGCCGCCAGGTGGCGGTACAGAGCCGGGTCAGTGGCGGCGCCGACATCTGGGTTCACGACATCGCGCGGGGGAGCAGGACGCGCATCACTTTCGATACAGACTCTCTCCAACCCACCTGGTCTCCTTCCGGCCGGCAGATCACCTATATGTCTTTCCGAGGAGGGTTCACCGAGATCTTCAGTGCATCTACCGACGGAAGCGGCAACGAAATACAGCTAACCGACGAACCCCTCAACGAGGCCGACCCGGACTGGTCTCCCGACGGCAGGTATCTGATCTATCACACCCTGGGGGATCCGAAGACACTACGGGACCTTTGGTACCGGGAGACTGAGCCGGGAGGCGGCACTTCCGATCCCGTCGTCTTTGTGCAAACACGCTTCAATGAGCGAGTCGCGACGTTCTCGCGGGATGGGCGTTTCGTCGCGTACTGCTCAGATCAATCGGGTCGGTACGAGGTCTACGTGCGGCCGTTCCCGAAAGGGGGCCGGGTGACGAAAGTCTCTGTGGGGGGAGGAAGCCAGCCACGATGGGGCAAGAATGGGAAAGAGCTTTTCTACGTCGAGGGCATGACCCTCCTGTCGGTACCGGTCAGCGGCAGCGGAGGCTTCTCAGCGGGCTTACCCAAGCCGCTCTTCGACAATGCAGGGTTACTGGCCGGCCTTAGCCTGAAGCCGCAATATGACGTTTCCGACTACGGACAGATAATTCTTCTCGTGGAGCCAGTAGGGGATGAAACCGCCAAACCGCGCTCCATCCACGTCGTCCAAAACTGGTTCGCCGAATTCAAGAACCGCCAACCGACCCCCTGAACCGACCCATAAATCTCGCCGTGACCGGAAGCGGTTGTGAACCGAGCCGTGACCGTCAGGGAGCGGTCAGGCACGAGCCTTCGACCCGTCCCCGCATGTGCCTAGGGCGCGAGACCCTAGCCGCCTGCACATACCCGCCAACGGCGACTGGACGTGGCCTAATGGGTTCGCGAAACAGTTCCCCGACCCGGAGGCCTTTGAGGTGACGGCAGGGTCCATCTCGGACCGCTCCCTCACGGTCACGGCTCGGTTTTGGCGTTCATTTCCGCCAGCCGCCGGCCCGGCGCAAGACGCATCACCTTGACCTTCAGAATCGGCAACTGATACCTTCCAGGGTGGACGGCGGAGTCCGAGGGCCCCGCCGTACGCGTGCGGTGCTCCCGCCCGTGAACCGAGCCGTGACCGTAAGGGAGCGGTCCGAGATGCACTCGCTCCGGCGCGACCAGTCCGGAGGGCCTGAATCGGGAGGGAGAGAATAGGGAAGCGGGTGAAAGTCCCGCGCGGTCCCGCCACTGTGATCGGCGAGACGCGTTGCCGGCACGATCGGCCCCCGGCTGAGTAGTGTGTTTCGCAGGATGGCTGCGTTTCGGTCCGCCAAGTAGGGGCACGGCATGCTGTGCCCGAACCAGCCGGCATCACAGGTGCGCGGTCATTCACGCAACCGAACCAGCGAAACGCTCTGCCTAGTAACGGGGGCCAGGTAAGCCGGCCGCGACCGCCGAAAGCCAGGAGACCTGCCGCACGCGTTTTGCCGGACACTGCCTCGAGGAGAAAGGTGAGGTCGGCTGGATTGTTGGCTACACTTCCCATCTACCGTTCGAACCCTGCTGAACCGGGAGAGCCCGTAGCGCGGATCTCGGTCTTGAGATCCGCGGGTTCGACTTTCCCGTGCAAAAACCGATGCGCTTCCCTCGGGGGACTGTCACCATTTTTCGCGCGCCCATGGAATCAACCGCTTACCGATATCCTGCGTGCGCGAAAATTGGCTGACTGTCCCCACGAGCAAGGCTCCCGCCCCGCCTCGCTCCGGAAAGCAGCAACAGACGCGTCGGACTGCGGCCGTCTGCGGCGGGCCGCTGCCCTCCTGCTGTTCTGCGCGGCCCTGTCTCTACAAAGCCTGTCTCTCCAAGCCCAAACACCCCAGCGCATCATCTCCACCGCGCCCTCGATCACCGAGATGCTCTATGATCTCGGGCTCGGCGACCGCGTCGTCGGCGTGACCGAGTTCTGCCACTATCCACCGGAGGTGCGTCGCAAACCAAAGATCGGTTCCTACCTGCACCCCAATCTCGAAACGGTCCTCCAAATGAGGCCCGACCTCGTCGTCGTGCTCAAAGAGCACGGGCAACTCGGCGGACGTTTGCGCAACGTCGGGCTCAACGTCTTCGAGTTGCAGCATAACGACCTCGCCGGCGTCTACGACTCGATGCTGCTTCTCGGTGAACGCGTGGGCATTCGCCCACTCGCCGAAGAAAGGGTTGCCAGCATCCGCTCCGCCTTGCAACAGATCGAATCGCAAGCCGCAGGCCGGCCCCGTCGCGGTGTGATGTTCGTCGTCGGGCGCACGCCGGGGACGATCCAAGACCTGATGGTCGTCGGCCGCGGCTCCTTCCTGAACGAGTTGATCGCGATCGCCGGAGGGCGCAACGTCTTCGGCGCCACCGCCAGCCACTACCCGCGCATCCCTCGCGAGGAAGTCTACGCCAAGCGTCCCGACGTGATCATCGACATGGGTGACATGGGCGACACCGACCAGGCAACCGAGCAGTACACGCGTTCCGTCGCCGAACTGTGGAAGCGCATCCCCGGCCTGCCGGCGGTGGAAACCGGCCGCGTCTACTCGGTGGCCGAAGACGCCTTTGTCGTGCCCGGCCCTCGCGTGGTCAAAGCCGCATCGCTCTTACTTGAGATGATCCACCCCGAGGCAAGCCAGTGAGCGAGGTCTACACCCTCGACAACCTGCGCGTTCGCTTCGGGCAGGCCGAGATCCTACGCGGCATCTCTGTCACGTTCGGCGAAGCGGCGCTGGTCGCGATCGTCGGCCCGAACGGAGCCGGCAAGTCCACGATGATGTCGGTGCTGTCGGGCGTGCTCAACCCTTATGAGGGAAGCTGCCGCTTTCGTGGCCGGGAGGTGTCCGCCTGGAACAAGCGGCAGTTCGCCAAGCAGATGTCGTTCGTCCCCCAAACCGTACGCCTCGAGTTCCCCTTCACCGCCGAGCAAGTCGTCTACATGGGCCGCACGCCCTACTGCAATGGTCTGTTCGAATCGCCGGAGGACGGAAAGGTCGTGCGCCGCGCGATGGAGACCACCGACAGTTGGCAATTTGCCGATCGCGACTTCCGAGCGTTGAGCGGCGGCGAACGCCAGCGCGTCGTTCTCGCCGGAGCGCTGGCGCAAGAGCCCGAGGTGCTGCTGCTCGACGAGCCGACCAGCTATCTCGACCTGAAGCACCAGGTCCGCACGTACGATCTGCTGCGGCGGCTGGCGCGAGAAGGGCTCACTGTGCTGGCCGTCACGCACGACTTGAACCTCGCGGCGAGTTACGCGGATCGCATCGTCGTGCTCTCCAACGGAGCGGTGGCCGCGGACGGCACGGTTGAAGAAGTGCTGCGCGAGAAGCTGCTGCACGACGTGTTCGAGGTGCGAGCCGAAATTCGCGAAGGGCCGCGCGGACGTCCCTGGGTGTTCTACGAAGAGGCGGACGGGTACCCAGACGGGCACAAAGGGGCGGACGCGCCATGATGAGCCGCCGGAAATTCTGGGTGGCCGTGGGCGTGTCGCTCGCACTCTTCGTCGTCATGACGGCGCTGATGCCCTTGATCGGGTCGAGCGACGCGACCTTCGCGCGCGCATGGGCCGGCGAGTCGCCCGACAAAGAGATCCTGTTCCAGGTCCGGCTCCCCCGCGTGTTGCTGGCCGGGCTCGCCGGCGGCGCATTGGCGTTGGCCGGAGTCCTGTTTCAAGCGCTGTTACGCGACAACCTGGCGACACCTTTCACGCTCGGCGTGCAGAGCGGCGCAGCGCTCGGCGCGGTGGTGGCGATCTGCCTCGGGTGGCGCATGGTCGGCATCTTCCCGGCGGTTTGGCTCACGGGCTTCGCGGGCGCGGCGATCACGATTGCCGTGGTCGTCTCCATCGCGTCGCAAGGACGTCGCATGTCGTCGTTCACGCTGCTGCTGACCGGCGTGACGATCAACAGTATCTGCATGGCGGCGATCCTGTTTCTCCATTACTCGGCCGGGTTCACGCAATCATTCGCGATCGTGCGTTGGCTGATGGGCGGCATTGATTCGATGGAGTACGGCACGCTGGCCATTTTGGCAGTGGCGGTGGTCGGCGGGTTAGCGGTGGTGATCGCGAAGTCGAATCAACTGAACCTGCTGTCGGTCGGCGAGGAGTGGGCCGCGACGCGCGGCGTGAGCCTGGGTGGTCTGATGCTGACCTGCTACCTGCTGGGGTCGTTCTTGACCGCGTCGATCACATCGCTCACCGGGCCGATCGGCTTCATCGGGCTGATCGTGCCGCACGCCCTGCGGATGGTGTTGGGAGCCGATCACCGCGTGCTCGTGCCGACATCGTTCTTCGCCGGCGGCACCTTCTTGATGGTGTGCGACACGGTGGCGCGAACGGCTATGGCGCCGACCGAGATCCCCGTCGGCGTGATGACGGCGATGCTCGGCGGACCGTTCTTCATCTGGCTGTTGCGATCGGCCCGGAGCAGCCTGTGGGTATAGCAGCCTGTGGCAGAAGCGAGATGCCTCACTTCGGGGACTGCCACCCTTTTTCGCGCCGCTCTGGAGTCAACGACTTACACTGGTGTCCGTGAGCGAAAAAGGGCTGGCTGTCCCCAGAGCACCCTTCCACCACGGGCTGCTAGTGCTCATCGGCGGCGGCGTCCGCAGCGGCAAGAGCCGTTTCGCGCTCGACTATGCCGCCGAGCGCTTCGAGCGCCGCGCGTTCATCGCAACAGCACAAGCGGGCGACGACGAGATGGCCGAGCGCATCCGCCGCCACCAAGCCGCCCGCGGCCCCGACTGGACCACGATCGAAGAGCCCTACGATCTCCCCGGCGCGCTCGCCCGCAACGCGGACACGTATGACGGCCTCGTCGTCGACTGCCTCACGCTCTGGCTAAGCAACGTGTTGCTCAGCCCCGACCACGACGCAGCAAAAGAAATCGAGTGCCTCGAACAGCAACTGATCGAATGGAGTGGCCTCGAGGGGCAGGGGCCCAAAGGGAAGGAACGAGGCCTCATCCTAGTGACCAACGAAGTCGGCTGCGGCATCGTACCCGACAACGAGCTCGCACGCGAGTACCGCGACCTGGCCGGCGAGCTAAATCAGGCGGTCGCTCGCCTAGCCGACGAAACCTACTGGATGGTCTTCGGCACGCCACTACCCGTGAAGAAACCGAGCCCCGAACGCCAGTGAGGGGTCAATCCGCCGACCGGCGGCTCGGAGCCCCGGACCAGTGCACGCCCCAGCATTCCAAGCCTCGGGCACCGATACGCCGACGTCCGAATGCCCTACTTCAGGCCTAGGCTGAGACGGAGGCCTCTTGCAATAGTCTGTTCAAGCTGTGTCTTTGGCTCGGGACCCGATGCTGTAGCGGGAACGAATCGGCTATCCGCCGTCGCTCGCAATGTGCCCAATGCCGACGCGGCATAGACCGACTCCGCCAACTCACCGGTCACCTGCAGTCGGCGAATCATACTCGCCCAGTCGTTCGCAACGGTCTCAACGGGAGCGTCCGTGGGGAATCTCGGTCCGACGGTTAACACCCGTCGATACTCCTTCGCCGGTCCGGTCACCAAGTTCAGTTGGGCGACGATCACTTGCGGATAGCCGTGCCCGGGCGCACCCAACGACTTGCCGCCGGCGGCGTAAGCGGTCGTCCATCCCGGCCGGAACTCACTCTTCAGCACGAAGCCATCACGCACCTGACCGGGCCCAATGACGTCGTTTTGGGCCGTACCTGACCACCACACCAGCATTCCTTTGTTACTCATTCCCAACAACGGGATGGCGGCCTGTTCGAAGCGAGGGCGCATATTCGGTGAAGCAGGGCTTGCCGTCCACGGCTTTTCGGCCTGATGTTCGAGCACTCCGGTGTAATCAGTGCTGGCCGTAACGATCATAAAACGACGGATTTCCTGCCTTGCGTCCAATGCATTGGACACGGTGTACCGGTACTCAAATCCTTCCGGCGTCTCCTCGATCTCTACATCGACCGTAGGCTTCGAGAGATGGCGGCCAAAGCGCACCGTAACGTATTTCGAGGTGCTTGGCTCCTCTCCCTTATGGAGAGCATCTAGATCGTCCGGGTAGTGCAGCACGTACTCACCGGTTTTGAGGTCTGTGTAAACGTAGTACTTGGGTATACGCCCTTCTGGGCCCGCCCAGGGCGGGACAGGCGACAAACCACGCCTGACACCCTGACCCCACAAAGAACTAGCGACAAGGATGACAACGCAGAACAGTCGGATGTTCATCACTCTTGCGCGCGCTGCTCTGAACCGGTCTCCTCCAACAACCGTTCCAACTCACCCTTCATCTCTTCCAAGGCCGGTTGCGCGGCGGCGTCATCGATGAGATTCTTCATCTCGTAGGGGTCGGCTTCCAGGTTGTAAAGCTCGTTCATCCCTTCAAGATCGACATAGCGGATGTACTTCCACTTCTCGGTGCGCACGGCCTTGTAGCCCATCGTTACCAGACGCGGCATGACCGTGTCGGAGTAGTACTCGAGCAGGAACGACTTGCGCCAGTTCGCCACGTCACCTTTGAGCAGCGGCACCAGAGACCGGCCCTGCATCTCGGCCGGTATCTCCACCCCGGCCAGCTCAAGCAGCGTCGGAGCGTAGTCGATGCTCAAGGCGAACTCATCCACCTCGCGTCCGGCCTCGATCAGGGGCGGATAGCGAATAAACAAAGGCACCCGAGCCGTCTCTTCATACGCCAGCCGCCGCTCGCGCCCCAGGCCATGCTCGCCGTAGAAGAACCCGTGGTCGCTCGTCACGACAACCACCGTGTTATCCAACTCGCCCATCTCCTCGAGCGCCTCGAAGATCGCCCCCATCCCTTCGTCCGCGGACGACAGCATGCGCAAGCGGTTGAGGATCGTCGCATCATC
>JAKZVK010000043.1:0-6144 GCA_047516085.1 Bryobacterales bacterium | reverse complement strand
CTCTTTGCCGTCTTTTATCCGCTTCTTTGCTCGCAAGTACATGGGGCATAGCTTGCAGAGTTCGCACACAAAATCAACAGGCAAGGTCGGCACTACAGAGATATTTGAAGGTAGGGGTCAACAAAAACAAAGAATTGCGTGCGCCTCAGCGCGAAAAATCATCAAAATCAGCACTGAGTTGCGGAAGTCGGGCTAGCCCGCAAGTCGTTCAGCGCGGCGCTTCGACGCCGGCCTGCCGGGGCCGTATTGCCCTGGCCTGAGGGGTCAAGCTCCTGCGCCGAACGACAGCCGGTCGCAACTTCCCCGGCGTACCTTGTCCGGGGGGGTATGCGACCTCCCTGATCGCGGCGACCAGGCGCGAAAGCGCCCGGACATCCGCTGCCGCCAGGTCCTCCCGGTCGACTTTCGCGTAGGCCGTCAACACCTGGCGATGTTGGCCGTCGACCAGGCCTTCGCAAACTCGTCCGATCCTTTGTCGGAAACGATCTTTGACGGTGCCTGTGGTTCAGGAATACTCCTTACCACTGCCTACCGTCCCCTCATTGCTTTATCTGAGGCCCGTGAGGAGCGCCAGCTTAGCTTCAGCGAACGCGCAGATCTGCTGAAGCGTCGTATCTTCGGCGGTGACATCAACTTCGTGGCCTGCCGGGTCACGGCATTTGGTCTTTATCTTTCGCTGCTGGAAGGCCTGGACCCAGCCGACATATTGGAAGCTCAAGAGCGGGAGGGCACCAAACTACCATCGCTGAATGGCACAAATCTCACCCATGGCGAGGAAGTGGCAGACTTCTTCCGCGATGAGCATGCATTTAGCGGAAAGCGCTTCTCGCTCGTCATATCGAACCCGCCGTGGGCGGAACCGGAAGGTGCATCGCGGATTTCTGCGGATACGTGGACGGTGCGTGTAAAAGCGCCGTTTGTCCGCCGTCAGATTGCCGGCGCTTATTCATTGCGAGCGATTGACTTTCTTGAACCTGGCGGTCGGATCTGCCTTATCCTGCCCATCGGCCAATTTCTTGGACCAACGAGCGCCGGTTTTGTATCACATTTGATGGCGCTGTATCGACCCTGGCGGTTGATCAATTTTGGTGACCTGCAAGGGCTGCTTTTCCCCACTACCGAGAATACGTGCCACATATTTCTGGGCGAAGCTCGGGTAAAAAGCCCTTCCGGGCAGATCTCGTTCGATGAAACCTTCGAATATTGCGTACCCAAGGTGGACATGAGCCTGGCTCTTGGCCGGCTGACAATGCAATCGGCTGACAATCATCGGTTGCAGACACGCTCGGTGGCAGAGGACCCGCAACTGCTCGTGACGATGATGTGGGGCGACGCCACCGATCTTTCGATCTGCACCAGGTTGACCGCCCGTGGCACCTTTTCTGATTTCGGGCGAGGACCGCACAAGAATCGTCGGTGGTCGGCCCGCAAAGGAATCCACCTGAGAGACAAGAGCGGTGAGCCGGTCAGCGCTGAACCGTTGCGCGACAAACCGTTCGTGCCCGTAGCAGCCTTGAACGCAGGCTATCCCGTACTGCATCCCGACCTCTTGGCGAAGTGGCCGGAACATCAGGACACTGTGGTCGGTTTGAACGATGCTGTACGGGCCGTGTTCGACAAGCCGAGAGTGCTGTTCCCGGATGGATTTTCCAAGGAGCAACTAAATATTCGGGCGAATTATTACGATCGACCTGCGACATTCACCAACAGGATGCACTCGCTAACTCGCTGACGTCGTGGACGAGTAGAACGCGCGGAAAGGGTCGCTTTGAGATCAGCGTCGTGGCCAGTGATTCCGGTCGGGCAGGATCGTCCGGGATCGTCCGGATAACCTGTCAGGAGAAGCCGACAACAGCCCCTAGAGTGGAGACGGCGGTAAACAACGATCTTGTTCTTCTGACTCTTGCCGAGCTACGCATTTCCGGCCTTAGGGCGGTTCCTTCGGGCGATTTGTTGTCTCTGGTGCTGGATGTGCATATCTGGTTGGACCGATCAATTTACCTGGTTCGGCCGCTGACCCGGGCGTCCGGACACGTCCCTCGGATCGGCCTCATCTGTCCGGTCGATCCGGGCACTTTCGACAAAGACTGTACCGGTTGAATCGCCTATACGATGTATTTGAAATTACCTATCATCTATTTGTAATAATAACGGACTAGTAATGGTGTAACCAAATACACTGTATTTAAATAAAGCTGCCAAGTGTACATGCTGTGCAGCCGATTTCCTGTCTATCGTCCCGGCCAGTACTCGGAGCGAACGGTTAACGACCCCGCTCCACTGACAACGGACAAGAGACAAGGAATCGAACAATGCGCGAACTTCTTCCCCAGCGGTCTGCGACCGTATCGAATTCGGCGAACATCGGCCCGTCTGGCGGGCCCCGAGCCGCAATCTGGTCATCCTCGACAGTGCAGCGCGTGGCAGTGTGCCGGCCTGAACCGGGTAAAGCCGCCGCCCCGGAAACCGCCCGGCGCGCGCGGTCCGGCCCGCGTCTCGTTCGCGCCCTGGCCGCGGTGTGCCTGATCCTGCTCGGAACTTTTGGAAACGCGCTGCCCGCGCAGGCGCAGGCGACGACGCCGTCCGCACCGCAAGAATTGACGGCCGTTACCACTGCCGGGCGGGTCGACCTCGCGTGGTCGGCGCCGACGGATGACGGCGGCTTCGACATCCTGCGCTACGAGATACGGCACGCCAAAGGCGCGAGTGTGCCCAACGACACGGCGTGGACCGAGCTGCAACTCCACAGGACGTATTACTTCGCGGGCGCGGGCATTGACAACGGCGAGCAGTACAGCTTCGAAGTGCGCGCGGTGAGCGTACAGGGCCCCGGTCCCGCGGCGCTGATCCAGGCAACGCCCGGCGGCCCGCCGACCGCACCGGAAGGCCTTTCCGCCGCGCCGGGCGACAGGCAGGCCGTGCTGAGTTGGTCGGCGCCGGAGAACGATGGCGGCTTTGCCGTCACGGGCTACGAGGTGCGCCACGCCGAAGGCGCCACTGTGCCCGCGAACACGGCATGGACTTCGGTCGGGCTCGTCACGACCCACACCGTCACCGGCCTGGACAACGGCGAGCTGCACAGCTTCGAAGTGCGCGCCGTGAGCGGCGTCGGGCCCGGCGCCACAGCCGCCGCGACGGCGACGCCGGCGATCGAGCCCGATGCGCCGCGGGACTTCACGGCGGTCCCGGGCGACCGCCGGGTAACGCTGCGATGGCGAGCGCCGGCGAACGACGGAGGCTCAGCGGTTTCCCACTACCAGTACCGCTACGCGGCCGGAAACTCGGTTCCGTCCGGCACACCCTGGAAGTCGGTGCAGAACGCACTCACGGTGACGGTCGACGGCCTGGACAACGGCACGCAGTATGTCTTCGAACTGCGGGCGGTGAACGCTGTCGGTCCAAGCGCCGCGGTCACAGCGACGGCAACGCTGTCGGAGGGGCCGGCGGTCGCGGAGCTGCAGCGCCACATCGCCGGGTTCATGCTCAATCGGGCCAATGCGCTGGCGAACAGCCAGCCGCGCCTGACGCGCTTCCTGAAGGACGGCAGGCCCGCGAACAGTCTTGCGGGGCAGGGCACCGAACACGCAGGCGCCATTCGCGGCTCGCTGCAGGTCCAAGGCTTCTGGCTGGACGTGAACGGAGCAATGTCGAATGCGGCCGACGCCCGGAGCCGATACCTGTTCGGTTCGGTGGGCGGTCACTGGCGGGTGAACGAGCGGCTGCTCGCCGGCGTCATGCTGCAGCTCGACACGGCCGACGAGACGCTGCCCGGCCAGGCGGGTGACATCGCCGGAAAGGGATCGATGGTCGGTCCGTATTTCGCCGCGAAACTCGAGGGACAGCCGCTGTATTTAGAGGGCCGGCTGCTCTACGGGCAGACGGAAAACCGCCTTGCCCACAGCCGCGGCGTGACCGGCGAATTCGGCACCGCGCGCTGGTTGGTGCAGCTGCGCATGGAGGGCAATGTCGCTCTCGATGCCGGTCTGGCGCTGACACCGTTTGCCGACCTGACCGGGGCCCGCGACCGCCAGCGAGGCTTTACCGACAGCCTCGGGCGGCAGGTCGGTGGCCAGACGGTGAGCCTCGGGCAGGCGAAGTTCGGCGTCGACTTTCGGCTTCCCCTCCACGTGGAACAGGGCAATCTCGCCCTGACCGGCGGGGCTGCAGGGGTCTTCTCCTCGACCGACAGCGGCGCGGCGGGCGCCGGCGTCGAAGCTGTCCGGGCGCGCCTCGGCCTCGGCCTCGGCCTCGACTACAGGCTGGACGACACGTACAGCTTCGAGGTGAAAGGCAACTACGACGGGATCGGCGCCCGGGACTACCAAAGCTTCGGGCTTCGCGGCGATTTGAAGATCCGGTTCTAACCCGGATTCTCCAACTTGCCTCGATCCTCGTCCCCGCTACTGCCTCCCTGCTCCGCTGAGCCGGTCGATGACCGGGCTCACGCGGAGCAGGGGTAGAGCCAACACTCGTGTCACCAGCCGCCAAATGGCTCTGTTGCAAACTTGGCGAAGGTGTGAGGTGGTCATGCGAGCGAGCATCTGGAACAGCTCGATGAAATTCGTCTTGCCGGCTCCATTGGGGCCGATCAGAACATTGAGGGCTCTGGGTTCGAAGCCCTCGAGCGCGCGAACCGACTTGAAGCCGCGAATGTCGAGACGATACAGGCGAGGCACGCGCTATCTCCGGGGTCGAGAACGGGTTCGTCGTTCCTCTCCGGGTGAATTCTCGCCTCTCCGCACCCGGGCGGGAAGGGTTCCTCGGAAGGAGGTGACGATTGCCGGACCAGTGCCGTAGCGCTTGTGATCCATATCGTTCGAGACCCTTCTTGGCTCGTCGGACGGAACTCGTGCACATATTGCACCCGTTGCCTGGGGGGGCCAACGCTCCTTCCGTCCGGCTTGGCTTGCGGAAAACATCCCCCACCGCCGATGCGGGAAGGTCGAGATTGAGGCGCGCGAGGGAATCGCGAAGGCGTAGCGCCAGCACGACATCGCCGTAGTCGGCACGTTCGGAGTCGGGTGTGTCCGGCGCGATGTCCGGGCCGTGGAGGACGGACCAGCCGATTTCCTGGAGCCAGCCGAGGGTCGCCTGCTCGACCTCGCTTTCGGCGAAGCCTGCCATCACACGGCCTGTCCAACGGGCCCCGGGACGAATCTGGCCCGTTCGTGGCGCACCATGTCGTAGGGGTTCATGCAGCGCAGGCCGAGTCCGATGCAGGCATTCGGAATCTTGATCTTGTAGCCGGGAAAGTATCGCGGTGTTTGGTTCAAGCCCGTTCGATGGGTTGGGGATGGGTCGGATGCCGGAATTTCGCTGTTGCCGTGGGGGGTTGAAGCCGCCGAGCTGTCAGCCCACAACCACGCCCCTTGTCAGCCGCCGCCGATGCCAAGCGGGGGGCCAGTCGCCAGAATCCCTCACGACTCCCTCGCGACCTTCACACCGAAGTTCGAGATACTGGTGCCGGAGAGCGATCTGGGCGTTTGAATTTACTATCCACAAGAAATCTCTTGAGACTTCAGGCGGCCGCGACCGGTAGCTGCCCGAAGCTCGCAATTTGCAATGCAGCCGATGATCAGGCGTATCGTCTCCGGAGGACAGACAGGCGCGGACCGGGCGGCGCTCGACGCGGCGATGGAGTTCGACATCGAGACCGGCGGGTGGGTACCCCGCGGACGATGGGCCGAAGACGGCAGCCTGCCGGACCGCTACCCGAACGTGAGAGAGACGAAATCGGCCGATCCGGCGCTGCGGACGGTATACAACGTCCGCGACTCCGACGGCACGGTGGTGTTCTCCCACGGCGAAGCGTTCGGCGGAACGAAGTGGACGGTGGAGGTGAGCGGCAAGCTGCGCAAGCCGCTACTGTGCCTCGATCTCGCAACGCAGTCGGCAGAGGCCGCGGCGAGTCGGCTGCTCGAATGGACGGCGGCCGAAGGCATCGAGGTGCTCAATGTCGCCGGTCCGCGCCACAGCGAGGACGGTGGTATCTATTCAGCGGTTCGCGCAGTGCTGGGCACTGCGCTACATGAGGAACAATCGACATGATTTCGAGCAAGGCCCCGGCGAAGAAGACCATCGAGGCGCTCGGCCGGCGCATGGCGTACGTCGAGATGGGCGCCGGCGACCCCGTCGTGTTTCAGC
>JAKZVK010000042.1:0-22890 GCA_047516085.1 Bryobacterales bacterium | reverse complement strand
CGGGACATCAAGCCGCATCTCGAGAAGTTGTTCGCCGATCCGTCGGCGGTAAGCCGGCAGCTCATCGACGACATCCTCAAGTACAAACGTATCGATGGCGTCCACTCGGCCTTGCGTACCATCGCTGGGGCCCTGTTCCCTCAAGGCCGTCAAGCCGTGGTGTTGCGCGACCGGCTGGCCGAGCTTGCTGTTCCCACGACGATCCTGTGGGGCGGCGAGGACCGCATTCTCCCGGTCTCCCATGCCCAAGATCTGCCGGCAAATGTCGAAATACAGGTTTTGCAGGGCAAAGGCCACATGGTGCAGATGGAGGCCCCAGCCGAAGTGAATCGGTCGATCGTTTCTTGCTGGGACCGATCTTCTGCCTAGTCCCTGATTAGTGTGGAAATGCTTACCACCAAGCTGCGGCAACATCGATAGGATTAAATGGCTTTGTGCTTGTGGCAATCCCGCCAATGAAATAGTTCCGCCTACTGCTGCTGGAACGCAACTCCCAGCACTCGGCGTCTACAATCAGAGCATGCGCGCCGAGAATGCGGTGACGGCGGCGAGAGTTGAGAGGTTCTTCCAGGTCTCGCTGCTGCTGTTGGTGGCGAACGGCTTCTTGGCCATCGCCGCAACCGGCTCGCTTGATGGATTCTCGATCACGTTGATGTCGGCCGCGCTGGTCTGGCGTGCCGTCAGGGTCTTCCGGACCGGCGTGCAGCCTATTCCTTCGCGCATTCCGTCAATTCTCGCCCTGGGTTACCTCGGTTTCTACGGCATCGAGCTGTATCTGGCCGCGCCGAACATTCTCGACATCTTCGTTCCCGCCACGGTGCGGATGATGTTCTTCTTCACGGCGCTCAAGCTGTTGCTCGCCAAGAAGGGCCGGGATTACCTCTATCTCGGGCTGCTGGCCTTCCTGCAACTGTTGGCGGCCTCCATGTTCTTGTTGAGTATCGGCTACGCGGTTGTCTTACTGCTGTTCCTGGCGCTGGCGATCACCTGCTACACCAGTTTCGAGATCAAGCGCGGATGCGAGTCCGACGTGCTGCTCGTCGAAGACTACCGCCGGGGACGCCGCAAAGGCCTGGGGGTTCGACTGGCGGCGCTGTCCGCGGTGTTGACGGCCGCGATCCTGACGCTGAGCGCGGGACTGTTCTTGATCTTGCCGCGCACGCTGGGCGTGTCGATGGGCGGGCTGCGGCCGGGCCATCCGGTAGGCTTCAATGACGAGGTCGATCTAGGTCTCGGGGGATTCTTGCAGCCCAGTGATACGCCGGTGATGCGGGTCGATCTGCTCGCCGGCGACACTCTCGCCGGCTTGCGGTGGCGTGGTCTGGCGCTGCAGCACTTCGACGGAGTGCGCTGGTCGAACCCGGAGGCCAAGTACAAGGAAGTCGACTCCCAAAGCGGCGCCTACGCATTGCAGGGGATTCAGTGGCGTGCGCCGGACACCCGAAAGGTCGAATACGGCGTGACGCTGGAGCCCCTGCGCGCCGGCGCACTGTTTCTAGCCGGTCTCATCGAGACGGTCAGAGGCTCATTCTCGCGGCTGATTGTGAACGAGACCGACTCGCTCTTTGTCGATCAACACAGCCCGCAACCCTTGCGGTACCAGGTCACGGCTTGGATCTCCGACCGCCGCTCCCATCAACCGGCCAACGTGGTGGAGCTGTTTTCCACGAAGTTCCGCGGAAACTACTTGCAGCTTCCCGAGTTAGACCCTCGGGTCGAGGAGCTGGCGCGGCAGGTGACGTCCGCGGCCCGCCGGCCGCTGCGAAAGGCCGAGTTGCTCGAGCAGTACCTGGTCAGCGAGTTCGGGTACTCGCTGGAGCTGCCGAGCGAGGGTGGTGACGATCCGCTTGCCCATTTCCTACTGGAGCGGCGCGAGGGCCATTGCGAATTCTTCGCTTCGGCGATGGCCGTGATGTTGCGGACCCTTGACATTCACTCGCGAGTGGCAGTCGGCTTCGCGGGCGGCGTCTACAATCCGATCTCCGAGCTGCAGGTCATTCGCACCAGCGACGCGCACGCCTGGGTCGAGGCGTATATCCCCGGCTATGGGTGGCTGACGTTCGATCCGACACCGCGCGCGCCAGTAATTTTCGCGAGCGGCTGGTGGGCCAACTCGTGGATGTTCTGGGACGCCGTCCAGTCGTCCTGGAACGACTGGGTCATCGATTACGACGACACCCGCCAGCGCGACCTCGCCGAGCACATGCAGGAACGCTCACAGTGGATGGCGCTGCACGTCATGACGGCTCTGGAACGGGTGAGCACGTGGGCCGGCGAGTGGGAGGGGCGCGTCCGGGAGTCGTTGGCGTGGGTTCCAGTGGCAGACGCGTCCCGCACCGCGTTGATAGTTGCGGTGGCATTATCGTTGGTGGGTTTCGCGTTCGTGTGCTGGGTGTGGTTGCGGCCCAAGTTGATTGCCTGGTATCGGAGCCGGCGTCTAAGCGGCGGCCGCGGAAGCGTCCGCGACTGCAGCTATCTCTATGAACGGGCAGTCGCGTTCCTGAAGTATCGGGGCTATCGGCGCCAAGCCTGGCAGACGGCCGAGGAGTTTGTAGAATCGGTGGAGGCGGGTGAGCTTCGCCGGTTGATGAGCGGGATCAACGCGGCCTACAACGCGGCGCGTTTCGGCGAGGATCGCGTGGCGATGAGGCGGCTACCGGATTTGGTGTCGGCGCTGGAGCGAGGACGGTAGGGGGGGGTTGGCGAGCCCCTGATCCGTCGTGGGAGTGAAGCCGTGGCGTTCGGAACAGACATGGCGACACCACGTGCGATTCGAGGCGCCGGCACGGCATGCCGTACCCCTAGATGTCACCGTCCGGTCGAGGTAGGGCTAGAATAAAGGTCTCCGCCGCACCTTCTCCATGAAAATTGGTTTCGTAAGCCTCGGCTGTCCGAAGAACCTTGTCGACAGCGAAGTAATGATGGGGCTGCTCGAGTCCCGCGGACACGAGCTGACGACCAACCCCAGCGAAGCTGACGCGATCGTCGTCAATACGTGCAGCTTCATTGACCCGGCCAAGCAGGAGTCGATCGACACGATCCTCGAGATGGCCGAGTACAAGAAGTTCGGCCGAGCGCGGCGCTTGGTGGTGGCGGGTTGTCTTGTCGAGCGCTACCGGCAGGAACTGCGCGAGCAGGTGCCCGAAATCGACGCCGTACTCGGCACCAACGAGCTGGAAGACATCGTCCCGCACTGCGAGGCGACGCCGGTGGACCGATCTACGCCGGCCGAGCCGTTTCTCTACCACGACCTCACGCCGCGGCGGCGCGCGACGGCGTCGTACCTGGCGTACGTCAAAATCGCCGAGGGCTGTGATCATCCGTGCACGTTCTGCATCATCCCGAAGTTCCGCGGCAGCTTTCGGAGCCGGCGGTTCGAGTCGGTGGTGCGCGAGGCCGACTCGCTGTTTCGAAGCGGCGTGCGCGAGATCAACCTGATCGGGCAGGATACGACCAGCTACGGCGAGGACTTAGGGCTCCAGGGTGGCCTGGCGACGTTGCTCGACCGGCTCGGGCGTATCGAAAACGCCGGCTGGGTGCGCTTCCTCTACGCCTACCCGAATCGAGTCGAGCAACGGCTGCTCGAAACGATTGCCGAACACCCGGCGCTGTGCAACTACATCGACATCCCGTTGCAGCACGCCAGCGCGCGGGTGTTGAAGCGTATGAAGCGCGGGGCCTCGGGCGACATTTTCCTCCGCATGATCGAGCGGATGAGGGCGACGATTCCGGGGCTCGCGATCCGGACAACGTTCATCGTGGGATTCCCCGGCGAAACGGAGCAAGACTTCGAGGAGTTGTGCCGGTTCGTCGAGGCCGCCGAGTTTGACCACGCCGGCGTGTTCGGCTACTCCGACGACGAGACGAGCGACTGCTACCACCTCGACGGCAAGGTTTCGGCCGGTGTCATCTACCGCCGCAAGCGGCGTCTCATGGCGCTGCAGCGAAAGATCTCGCGGCGGCGCAACCGGGCGAAGGTTGGCGAAACGTTCCCGATTCTCATCAAGGGGCCGTCGACGGAGACAGAACTGTTGTGGGAGGGCCGCCTGCAAACACAAGCCGAGGAGATCGACGGCAAAACTTACATCACTGAGTTCGCGGACGGGGAACCCAAGCCGGGGGATTTCGGCGAGATTCGCATCACGCGCGCGACGGACTACGATCTGTTTGGGCGGCTCGAGAAGGTGCATCCGTCGCCCGTGGCCATCGAGCCCGAGCCGGTTGCGGTCGCGTTACCGATTTTGCAGTGAGGCTAGGCGCGGCGTTCGATTTGGAGCAAGTACGGGTTCTCGGCGGACCAGCAAGTTGGCGAAACACCTCAAGAAGTGCCCCATCTGTGGCCGCGCGACGGGGCCCGATCGCACCGACTACCCCTTCTGCAGCGCCCGCTGCCGGCTAATCGACCTTGGCAACTGGTCCTCGGAGTCATACGTGGCCCACAGCCCTCTCACCGAGGCCGACGAAAAACTCGAGCAGGAACTCCAGGAAAGACGACCCGAGCCGGATGAGTAGCGAGGGCTTCAACCTCAAATCGACACGTCGGCGCCCGTGTGGCGTAAGCCTCCAGGCTTGCCGAGAACCGATTCCTCGGTTCTCAGGTTCTCGCTCTGCAGCCGCTGCTCGGTTACTTGCCATCCTGAGCCCCGAAGAATCGAGACTCGGCAAGGCTAGAGCCTTACGCCACATCCCAAGCGGACACCTCTTTCAAAACTTGATGCTTTTGTTGCGCTGTTGCGTCCTTCAGACGTCTCAAGCAGGATGACGAGCCGGCGGGTCGCCCTGATTCTCGCCACTTGGGTCGGGTGCGGGCTCGTTCCGGGAGCGCCCGGAACGGTGGGATCGGTGGCCGGGCTGCTCGCCGCCTACGCGCTCGTCGAAGGCCCGGGCATGCATCCGTGGTGGCTGGGCGCGCTCACGGCTTTGCTGTTCCTGCCCGCGGTTTGGTCGGCGAACTTGGCTGAGGAGCATTACCGCCGCCACGATCCGCCGCAGGTCGTCGTCGACGAGGTTCTCGGCCAGTGGATCGCTCTGTGCGCGGTCGTTCCCGGTTCGTGGCCGTCGTGGTTGGCGGGCCTTGTTCTCTTTCGCCTATTCGACATTGCGAAGCCCTTTCCGATTCGTCGATTTGAGCGCTTCGAAGGCGGCTACGGAGTCGTCGCAGACGACCTCGCGGCAGGCGTCTGCGCTATGATGAGCTTGGCAGTTCTGGAGTGGCTCTCCCTTTGGTGAATGGCTCGTATGGCGTAGCTCGTGTGTCACGGCCGGGCTCCGTAAACACAGGGTTCGGGAACACAGGATCAATGTGAAGAAAGGCTCCTCGAATTCACAACCTCTGATTGAATCGGTGGTTCCCCCCGCAGCGATCTCCGGCGGCGAGTTTGAAGTTCGGGGACGCCATCTCTCCACGTATGAGGAGGGCTTTCCGCACGGGCTGTTCGGTGACGTAGAAGCGCGCTTGGTGGTGGGCGGATCGCGTTACGCGGTGGTACGCGTCCCCGACGAGGCTTCCGAAAGCCAACTAGCCTTCAACAACGGCCGGAAGGTAAGTAAGCCGTTCCCCTGCTCGGTGGGGCTGACCATCGCAGAGAACTTACATCCGGTGGCCAACCCGGCGGTCGACGCGGCGGGCAACATCTACACAACCCGCAGCGGCTCGCGAGGCGAGAAGGTCCCGGTTTCGGTCTTCAAGATCGATCTGAGCTTCGATGTCAAGCCTTTTGGGTCCGACATCGTCAACCCGACCGGCCTGATCTTCAACGGCCGAGGCGATTTGCTGATCTCCAGCCGTAACAACGGAACGATCTATTCGGTTCGGCCCGACGGCCACACCGAGATCTACTCTGAGGGTATGGGCGTGGCCACGGGCCTGGCCATCGACGAGGAAGACAACGTCTACGTAGGTGACCGCACCGGGACGATTTTCAAGATCAGCCCGGAGCGGCAGATCTTCGTCTACGCCACCCTCGAGCCTTCGATCGCCGCGTACCACCTGGCGCTGGCTTCCGACGGTCAACTGTTTGTGGCCGGCCCGACGACATCCAGCTTCGACTGCATCCACCGCATCTCGGATAAGGGCGAAGTGGACGTTTTCTACCGCGGGCTGGGCCGGCCTCAGGGGCTGGCGTTTGACCAAACAGGCCGTCTCTACGTGGCGTCGTCCCACGCGGGCAGGAAAGGCGTCTTCCGGTTTAGCGACGAAGGCGAGATCGAGCAAGTCGTCTCCGGCCCTGGGATTGTCGGCTTGTCCTTCCTGCCCAGCGGCGAGATGGTGCTGGCAACGGGTGACAGCGTCTACCGCCTCGAGACGGCCTCCTGGATACAGTAGTAACTCGCCGTGAAAGCCGAAATCATCGCCGTCGGTTCGGAGTTGCTGACTCCAAGCCGAGTGGATACGAACTCCCTCTACCTCACGCGCAGACTCAACGAGCGCGGTATCGAGGTCATCCGCAAGACGATCGTTGGCGACGACCGGAACCGGTTGGCCGAAGATCTGCGCCGGGCGAGGAAGTCCTCGGACATCGTGATCATGACAGGCGGCCTCGGACCCACGCTCGACGACGTCAGCCGCGAGGCGGCCACAGACGCCCTCGGGCTCGCCTTGGTGTTTCACGCCGAGGTCATCGAAGCGATGGAGGTCAGATTCCGCCGCATGAAGCGGAGAATCTCCGAGAACAACCGGCGGCAGGCCTACATTCTCGAAGGCGCGGAGATCCTCTCGAACGCAAACGGCACAGCGCCGGGGCAGTGGCTCGAAGACGAAGCGGGCATCCTCATGCTGTTGCCGGGCCCGCCGCGTGAGTTGGAGCCACTGTTTGAAGAGCAGTGCATGCCGCGGCTGGCAAGGATCGAGTCGACGCACCAGTTTCATACCGTGTCACTGCGCGTCGCGGGGCTCCCCGAGTCGGAGATTGATCAGCGGATCGGGCCCATTTACTCGGCTGAACCGCGGGTGGCGACGACGATTCTCGCTTCACCCGGCGAAATCCAGATCCACTTACGAGGCGAGGGGGGCACGGTGGAGGAGGCTCGCGAGATCGCCGAGAGCCTCTCAGGAAAGGTGGAAGCCGAACTCGGGCCGAGCGTCTTTACACGCCGGAACGAGTCGATTCCCGAGGTCTTGCTGGCTCGCTTCCGCGACAAGGGCCTGACGCTGGCGGTGGCCGAGAGCTGTACCGGCGGCATGGTGGCGGAGAAGATCACCGCCGTGGCCGGAAGCTCGGACTACTTTCTCGGCTGTGCCGTGACCTACGCGGAATCGGCCAAGATGGAGTGGCTGGGCATCGAGGAGTCGACACTGAAGGAGCACGGCGCGGTGAGCCGCGAAACCGCTGAAGAGATGGCCCAGGGAGTTCGACGCAGGGCCGGGGTGTCGGTGGGTGCATCGACGACCGGGGTTGCCGGACCGGGCGGCACTACTGAAAAGACGCCGGCCGGTACTGTGTTCATCGGCGTGGCGGATGACAACGGCGTCGAGGTGCAGGAGCTCCACATCGGAGGCGAACGCGACCGGGTTCGTTTGTGGGCCACCACAAGGGTCTTGGATCTGCTGCGCCGTAGGGTGGAAAAGCTGTAGCGTCGGTCCCAGCGAATCGCTGCTCAGCGAAGCCCTCCCCGTTTGCAGCACGTTCCACACAAAACGGACACGGTTTGATCCCGAGCGGTGAACGCTGCCGGCCAAGTCACCGGGCGGGCAAGCCTCGTCTACGCAAATCGATCGTACGCGACACTTCCCATCGCTGAAGCACAGCCGACCGGCAAAGTAGATTCTGCGCGGTCCGCTCGCTCGCCCCAGTCGCTCTCCCCGGGGCCCATTTCCAGCGCCCGCCGGCGGAACGAGCCCCGGCTCGAACTCCGCTGTTTCTCCCGAATCCAGCAAGAACGGGCGAGCCCGAGGCCCTTCGTTTCGGCTGCATTTCAGACCGATTGCACCTGAGGAAACCCGCCAAGAGCGCCGCCCGGCCGCCCGCCGAGAGGCCGGAAGAGTCAAGATCCTTAAGCTTCTTAGCCGGCATAAGCCTTTCAGAAGCAGTGGCCGATTAGACTCTTCAAGCCCTCACGTGGGGTGGAGTGCGCTCGCTGAGCGTCGCATGGCGCAGATCTTTCATCCCAGTACAAACACGATCTCGAGGGTAACGATCTTCGGGGCGGTATTCTTCGTCGCGGGCCTGGTGTGGCTCATCCTTTTCATGAACCGCTCGTCCTACGTCACACAAGTCAGCGTGCCGCGGGAGCAGCCGGTACCGTTCAGCCACAAGCACCATGTCGAGGGACTGGGCATCGACTGCCGCCACTGCCACACGACGGTCGAGGAGAGTGCCTTCGCCGGCATCCCGCCAACCAAGACCTGCATGAACTGTCACTCGCAGATCTGGTCGGATGCGCCGATTCTCGAGCCCGTGCGCGAAAGCTACCGCACCGATGAGTCGCTGGAGTGGACGCGCGTGCACGACCTGCCCGACTACGTCTATTTCAACCACAGCATTCACGTCAGCAAGGGGATCGGCTGTGCTAGCTGCCACGGCCGGGTCGACCAGATGCCTTTGATGTGGAAGGCCAACAGCCTGCAGATGGAGTGGTGTCTCGACTGCCATCGCCACCCGGAGCAGCATCTGCGGCCCAAGGAAGAGATCTTCAACCTGGAGTGGGAAAGGCCCGCCGACCGACCCGAGCTGGGAGCTGAGTTGATGGCCAAGTACAAGGTCCGCCGTCCAACCGACTGCTCGCATTGCCACCGCTAACGATGACACCCCCCCAATCGAGCCGCACGAACCTGCCCGAGCTGCGAGCCAAGCTGGCTTCGGCTACGGGTCCAACCTATTGGCGGGGGCTCGATGAGTTGGCTGAAACCGAGGAGTTTCGGCAACTGATCCAGCGTGAGTTCCCCGAACAGGCGAAGGACTTGGAGAGTGCGGTCGGGCGCCGCCGCTTCTTGCAGTTGATGGGGGCCTCGCTGGCGTTGGCGGGCTTCAGCGGCTGTACGCGCCAGCCGGCGGAAAAGATCGTGCCCTACGCGCGCTCGGCCGAGCGGTTGATTCCCGGCAAGCCGCTGTACTTCGCCAGTGCGCTCTCGCTGGGCGGTTACGGCCAAGGCGTGCTGGTCGAGAGCCATTATGGCCGCCCGACGAAGATCGAAGGCAACCCTGAGCACCCGGCCAGCCTAGGAGCTACCGACGTCTTCGCGCAGGCGTCGGTGTTGACCTTCTACGACCCGGACCGCTCGCAAGTCGTGACGCAGATCGGCGAGATCAGCCGCTGGACCACGTTCGTCGGCGAGTTGAATCGGCAGCTTGGAGGCCAGCGCGCCGTCGGCGGCGCGGGCTTGCGAATCCTGACCGGGACCGTGACGTCGCCGACGTTGGCGAGTCAGTTGGGCCGCCTGCTGGACGTTTTTCCGGCGGCGCGTTGGCATACGTACGAAGCCGTGGGCCGCGAGTCGGCGCGGGAAGGGGCGCGTCTGGCCCTTGGCGAGGCAGCACAGGTGCACTATCAGTTCGGGCAGGCCGACGTCGTCGTCTCGCTCGATGCGGACTTTCTTACGCAGGGGCCGGGCAACGTGCGCTACGCGCGGGACTTCTCGACCCGCCGGCGGTTGAGCGGCGAGCACCCATCGCTGAACCGGCTCTACGTGATCGAGGGCACTCCGTCGAACACGGGCGCGTCGGCCGACCATCGTTTCCGCGTTCGCTCGGGCCAAGTGGAAGCGGCGGCGGTTGCGTTGGCGCGGGCGTTAGGTATTGATGTGGGAACGGCCGAAGCGGCTGAGATGCCTGCGGGCTTCGAGGTGTGGGCGGCGGCGGCCGCGCAAGACCTTCAAGAGCACCGGGGCGCGTCGGCCGTGGTGGCGGGAGACTATCAGCCTCCCTCGGTACACGCGTTGGCATTGGCGATTAACGAGCGGCTGGGGAATCTCGGCAAGACGGTTATCGTGACCGACACCGTCGAGGCCACGGACGGAGCAGGCTCGTTGCCGGAGTTGACCGAGGCGATGGCCGCGGGCGAGGTCGAGGCGCTGATCATCCTCGGCGGCAATCCAGTGTACGATGCTCCGGCCGACCTGGCGTTCGAGCAACAACTCTCGAGCGTCCCCTTCCGCGTCCACCTGGGGCTCTACGCCGATGAAACATCGCGGCTGTGCCACTGGCATATTCCCGAAGCGCATGAACTCGAAAGCTGGGGTGATGTGCGCGCCTTCGACGGGACGGCTTCAATCATCCAACCGCTGATTGAGCCGCTCTATGACGGCAAGACGGCTCATGAACTGCTGGCCGCCATGCTGGGCGAGCCCGAAGCCAAGGCCCACGACCTGGTGCGCGACCACTGGCGTTCGCGTCACGCCGAGGGTGGAGAGGATGAACAGGAGTTCGAGCGGTTCTGGCGACGGGCCCTACATGAAGGGATCGTCCCGGGCACGGCGGCCGCGCGGAAAGCCGTCTCGGTGCGCTCCGACTTCGCGGACGCAGTGGCAGGCTCGATCTCAAGCGGCGCACTCGCCGAGGGCACGTTTGAGGTCAGTTTCCGCCCGGACCCCACCGTTTGGGACGGCCGGTTCGCCAACAACGGCTGGCTGCAAGAGACCCCCAAGCCGCTGACGAAGCTCACCTGGGACAACGCCGCGCTCGTCAGCGCATCGACCGCCGAGCGGCTCGGCGTCGGCAACGGCGACGTCGTTGCGTTGACTCGCGACGATCGCGAGGTCAGGGCCCCGATTTGGATCATGCCCGGCCATGCCGAGCAGGCGGTCACGCTGCACCTGGGCTATGGGCGCACGCAGACGGGCCGCGTCGGCCAGGGCGCGGGCTTCAATGCCTATCGTTTGCGTACGTCGAAGGCTCCCTGGCACGTCGGCGGCGTCAAGGCCGTGCGGACGGGTCACCACGTGCGGCTAGCCTCAACCCAGGAGCACTACAGCATGGAAGGCCGGCACCTGATCCGCGCCGGCACCCTCGAGATGTTTCAGGAAGATCCGAACTTCGCCGCGCACATGGGTCACAAGCCGTCGCCGGAACTGTCGCTGCTGCCGGATGTCAAGTACGAAGGCTACGCCTGGGGCATGGCCGTTGACTTGAATACCTGCACCGGATGCAACGCCTGCGTGGCGGCCTGCACGGCCGAAAATAACGTGCCCGTCGTGGGTAAGGAAGAGGTGCTGCGCGGACGCGAGATGCATTGGATCCGCGTCGACCGCTACTTCGAGGGGTCGCTCGACGAGCCCGAGACGCATCATCAGCCGGTGATGTGCCAGCACTGCGAGAACGCGCCGTGCGAGACCGTCTGTCCGGTCGGGGCCACGGTCCATAGCTCCGAAGGCCTCAACGACATGGTCTATAACCGCTGTGTCGGCACGCGCTATTGCTCGAACAACTGTCCTTACAAGGTGCGGCGGTTCAACTTTTTCCACTACGCCGACTACGACACGCCAAGCTTGAAGATGATGCGCAATCCCGACGTGACGGTACGCAGCCGGGGCGTGATGGAGAAATGCACCTACTGCGTGCAGCGCATCAACACGGCGCGGATCGACGCGGAGAAGGAAGGGCGGCCGATTCGCGACGGAGAGATCGTCACCGCCTGCCAGGGCGTCTGCCCGGCACAGGCGATCGTCTTCGGCAATATCAACGACCCCGACAGCCGCGTGGCGAAGCTCAAGGCCAACTCGCGCAACTACGGCCTGCTCGAAGAGACGCAGACCCGGCCACGCACGTCGTACCTGGCGAAGGTAACCAACCCCCACCCGGACTTATTAGGCGGAGCGGATTCAGGCGAAGGCGGGCACCATGGCTGACACAACGGGCCAAGTGACGACTTCGCCGGACGCCCTTTCGCCCGAAACTTCAGTGCGAGTGATCGAGCGCGGGCACACCTACGGCTCGGTCAGCCAGAAGATCAGCGGCATCGTGCTCACCGGCCGCACGCCGCGCCTGTGGTACGTGGGGCTGGGCATCGGCTTCTCGTTGGTGATGGTGCTGCTCTATGCGATCACCGTGCTGGTGTTTCGCGGGACGGGCATTTGGGGCCTGAACGTTCCCGTGGGCTGGGGTTTCGCGATCATCAACTTCGTCTGGTGGATCGGCATCGGCCACGCGGGCACGTTGATCTCGGCCATCCTGCTGCTGCTCAAGCAAGACTGGCGTACGTCGATCAACCGTTTCGCCGAGGCGATGACTCTGTTCGCGGTGGCTTGCGCGGGGATCTTCCCGCTGATCCACCTCGGACGGCCGTGGCTGGCTTATTGGCTGTTCCCCTACCCCAACACGATGGGTGTGTGGCCGCAGTTTCGCAGCCCACTGGTGTGGGACGTGTTCGCCGTGTCGACCTACGCGACGGTTTCGGCGATGTTCTGGTTCGTGGGATTGATTCCCGACTTCGCCACCTTGCGCGATCGCGCGACCAACCGCGGGGCGCAGATCGTCTACGGCATTCTGGCGATGGGTTGGCGGGGGTCGGCGATCCATTGGTATCGCTACGAGATCGCCTACCTGCTGCTGGCGGGGTTGGCGACGCCGCTGGTGATTTCGGTGCACACCGTGGTCAGTTTCGACTTCGCGGTGTCGGTGATCCCGGGCTGGCACGCGACAGTCTTTCCACCCTATTTTGTCGCCGGCGCGATTTACTCCGGCTTCGCGATGGTCATGACGCTGGCGATCCCGATTCGCGCGATTTACAAGCTCGAAGATTTCATCACGATGCGCCACCTCGATAACATGGCCAAGATCATGCTGGCTACCGGCATGATCGTGGTCTACGGCTACGGCATGGAGGCTTTCTTCGCCTGGTATAGCGGCAACCCCTACGAGGGCTACATGATCTTGAACCGCATGACGGGCCCCTACGCGGCGCATTACTGGGCACTGCTGACGTGCAACGCGGTCATTCCGCAACTGTTGTGGTCGGGGCGCGTGCGGCGGAACGTGGTGATGCTGTTCCTGATTGCGATCGTCGTCAACATCGGCATGTGGCTCGAGCGCTTCGTGATCGTGGTGACGAGTCTGCACCGTGAATACCTGCCGTCGTCGTGGGGCATGTACTCGGGGACGATTTGGGATTGGGCTTTGTACGTCGGCTCGATCGGGCTGTTCATTTCGTTGTTGTTCTTGTTCGTTCGGTTCTTGCCGATGATCTCGATTTTCGAGATGCGGACATTGCTGCCGAAATCAGGCAAGCCGAGTTAGGGACAAGTCAGACATGGAGTCGCCAAACCTATACGGCCTGATGGCGGAGTTCAAGTCCGCCGACGCTTTGCTCGACGCGGCCCACAAGGCCTATGCCGAGGGTCATCGCCAGATGGACGCCTACTCGCCGCTGCCGATTCACGGCCTGGCCGAAGCGGTCGGCTATTGCAAGCGCATTTTGCCGTGGCTAGTGCTGGGCGGCGGGCTGTTCGGCATGGTGGGCGGTTTCTTCTTGCAGTACTGGGTCTCGGCGATCGAGCTGCCGATGAATGTTGGCGGACGCCCGCTCAACAGTTGGCCGGCCTTCATTCCCGTGACGTTCGAATGCACGATCCTGGCGGCGGCGCTCACGGCCGTGCTTGGCATGCTGGCGCTCAACGGGCTGCCAAAGCCGTATCACCCGGTGTTCAACGCGCCGCGCTTCGCGAAGGCATCGAGTAACCGGTTCTTCCTGTGCATCGAGTCGAGTGATGTGCTGTTCGACCCAGCGCGGACGAGGAAGTTCCTCGCAAGCCTCGACCCTCATGCGGTCATGGAGGTCGAAAACTGAGCGAGATGACGCGCGCCGGCATCAACAGACGAGGACGCCGCGCCCTGGCCGCCGGCCTGACGCTGATCATGTCCTCACTCGTGTCGACCGCTTGCCGGCAAGACATGCACGACCAGCCTCGCTTCGAGCCGTTCGAGAAGAACACGTTCTTCGCCGATGGGCGCTCGGTGCGTCCGCGGGTGCCTGGTACGGTGGCGCGCGGGCATCTCAATGAAGATCGCCACCTTCACACCGGTTGGACGGGCGACGAGTTGGCCGAGACGTTTCCGTTTCCGATCACGCGCCGCGAGATCGAGCGCGGACGGGAGCGCTTCGACATCATGTGCTCGCCGTGTCACGGGCGCGTCGGTGACGGCAACGGCATCATCGTCGAGCGTGGCTTCCGGCGTCCGCCGTCGTATCACATCTACCGTTTGCGAGAGGCGCCCGCCGGCCACTTCTTCGACGTGATGACCCGAGGGTTCGGCGCCATGGGAGACTTCGCCGACCGCATGTCGCCGCGCGACCGCTGGTCGGTAGCGGCCTACATCCGGACGCTGCAGGTGAGTCAGGAGACGAAGCTCGATGAACTGCCTGCTGCCGTGCGGGACGAGTTTCGCGGATCTGTGAGCGGGTCGCCAACCGGGAGCGGCGACGGATGACGTGGCAGGGTGGCAATGGTAGGGGCACGCCATGGCATGCCCGCGGGCTCGGCACGTCGAGCCCCTACCTTCACGGCCGACCGATCGACTTCGGTCCGGACCGGATTGACTGAGCATGAACGAAACGAAGACCATCGACCCCGATCTGCATCACTTTGAGCGACAGGCGCTGATCGTCGGCATCGCCGCGATGGCGGTTTGCCTGGGTGGCGCGCTGCTCGACCCGGGCCAGTTCTTCCGCTCGTACCTGGTCGCGTATCTGTTCTGGATCGGGATTGTGCTGGGCGCTATCGCCGTTGTGATGATTCACCACCAGGTCGGTGGCGGATGGGGCTTCTTGATCCGGCGGGCGCTCGAGTCGAGCTTCCGAACGATCCCGTTGATGGCGCTGCTGCTGATTCCAATTCTGTTCGGCATGGCGAACCTCTATCTTTGGGCGCGTCCCGAAGCCGTGGCCGGGGACGAGGTCTTGCAGCACAAGAGCGCATATCTGAACACGGGGTCGTTCATCCTGCGCGGTGCAATCTACTTCGTGATCTGGGGAGGCATCGCCTATCTGCTGAGCAAGTGGTCCCTCCAGCAGGACGAAACCGGCGACGAGTCGTTGACCCACCGCATGAGGCGGCTGAGTGCGCCTGGGCTGGCGGTGATGGCACTCACGATCACCTTCTCATCGGTCGATTGGGTGATGTCGCTCGATCCGCACTGGTTCTCGACGATTTACGGCTTTCTATTCATGGTGGGGAACGTCCTCTCGACGTTGGCGTTCTCGGTTTGCACCGTTTACCTGCTGGCACACAAGAAGCCGTTGTCGGACTATTTCACCCGTGACCGGCTGCACGACATCGGCAACTTGATGCTGGCGTTCGTGATGCTGTGGGCTTACATCGCCTTCTCGCAGTATCTGATCATCTGGTCGGGTAATCTGCCCGAGGAGACAACGTGGTACGTCCACCGCTCTGGCACGGGCTGGGTCTTAATTGCAGCCGCCCTGATTCTGTTTCATTTCGCACTGCCCTTCGTGCTGCTGTTGTCGCGGAAGCTGAAGCGCGGTGCGGGAACGTTGGTGGGCGTGGCGGTGATGGTGCTGGTGATGCGGCTGGTGGACCTGTATTGGCAAGTCGCCCCGACATTCGACCATGAAGTGCACCTGCATTGGATGGATTTTCTGACGCCGGTGGCGATCGGCGGGCTGTGGCTGGCCGTCTTCGCCCGGCAGTTGAAGGACAAGCCGCTGGTGCCGATACACGATCCCGGCCTGGCGGAACTGAAGGTGGGGGCCGCCCATGAGTGAAACCCCCGAGAACGACAACCCGTGCCACGAGCCTCAGGCTGACGATCATCAGGGCCATGGCGGGCATGAAACCACCGACGCCAAGGCGCGACCGATCGCGCTCTTCGAGGTCACGTTGCTGCTCTGGGTCGTCCTGGCGTTCGGGTTGATGACGGCTCTGTTCTATTACTTCACGCACCGCGAGGCAAGGCTTGATCAAAGCCGCTCGCCGCTGGCTGAGGGACGCCGCCTGCCGCCGGAACCGCGCTTGCAGGCCGAGCCCGCGACCGACCTCAAGAGGCTGCGGGCCGAGGAGGACGCGCGTCTCGGCGGATATTCCTGGGTCGACGAGGGCGAGCAGTTGGTGCGCATCCCGATCGAGCGCGCGATGGATGTGGTCGCCGACAGAGGGCTGCCGACGCGTCCGCCGGGCCTGGGCGCGGCTCCATACGGAGAGCCGCGATGACATTGGCGACCGCACCACCGCCGGGGTCGGCGGGCACGCCATGGCATGCCCGTACACTCGCGCTGCTGTGCCTGCTTTCGGTAGCGGCCTTCCCTGCCCCGGCCCAGACGCAAACCACCGCCTCCGAACTGCCGGTTCAGCTCGAAGACGTTGGGATCGACCAACGCCTGGGCGAAACCATCCCGGCCGACATCGCCCTGCGCGACGAACAAGGCAACGACGTGCTACTCGGCGACTACTTCGGCGACAAGCCGGTGATCCTGTCGCTGGTCTATTACGAGTGCCCCATGCTTTGCTCGCTGCAGTCGCAGGGGCTGCTGCGCAGCGCGCGCGCCCTCGCCTTCGACGCGGGCCGCGACTACCGCATCGTCACCGTCAGCTTAGACCCGGGCGAGACGCCCGATCTCGCCGCCGGGCAAAAGAGCGATTACCTCGAACGCTACGGCCGCGAAGACGCCGAAGACGGATGGGCCTTTCTGACCGGCGACGCCGCCTCGATCACGCGGCTCACCGATGCGGTCGGCTATCGCGTGCGCTACGAGCCCGAGACCGATCTCTACTCGCACGCCAGCGCTGTGATGGTCGTCACACCCGAGCGGCAGCTCTCGCGTTATTTCTACGGCATCGACTATCCGCCGCGCGATCTGCGGCTGGCCTTGGTCGAGGCGTCCGAAGGCCGCGTCGGTTCGCTGATCGATCAAGTGCTGCTCTACTGCTTTCACTACGACCCGGCGCAGGGACGCTACAGCCTCACCATCCTGAACGTCGTGCGGTTCATGGGCATCCTCACGGTGTTGGGGATCGTCGGGTTCATGGCCGTGATGTTGCGGCGCGAGCGGCGGGGATTGCTTGGCGTCCCGGACCCGCACGTACCGGGGGTGAAGGTTTGATCATCTATCGCGGCCGGCTGCTGGTTCGGCTTGGAACACTGAGGCCTCTATTAGCAGGTGGGCGGAGGCAGCGCTCCGCCCCTACACGCCGGGAGGCAACGAACTAGACGTTATGTGGGAAGGATTCCCTCTATTTCCGGAGCAGGCCTCGACGATCGCCGAGGGAGTGGACTCGCTCTACTTCTTCTTGGTCGGAATCAGCGTTTTCTTCTCGGTGCTGATCTTTACGCTCGTGTTCGCCTTCGCCATTATCTACCGCAGGCGGTCCGAAACCGAGCGCCCGAAACCGGTCGAAGGCTCCATGGCTCTCGAGATCTTCTGGTCGGCGGTACCCTTCGTGCTGGTGATGATCATGTTCACCTGGGGCGCGAGCCTGTACTTCAAAAACGCCCGTGCGCCGGACAACGCCATGTAGGTCCACGTCGTCGGCAAGCAATGGATGTGGAAGATCCAGCACCCCGAAGGCCACCGCGAGATCAACGAGCTGCACGTCCCCGTGGGCCGACCGGTACGGCTGGTGATGACGTCGGAGGACGTGATTCACAGCTTCTTCATCCCCGCGTTTCGCATCAAGATGGACGTGCTTCCCGGACGCTACACCACCGCTTGGTTCGAAGCCACCAAGGCCGGCGAGTATCACCTCTTCTGCGCCGAGTACTGCGGCAACGAGCATTCGAGGATGATCGGCAAGGTCGTCGTCATGGAAGCGCCGGCGTATGAGCAATGGATCAGCGGCGAAACCGGAGAATCGCTGGCGGTGCTCGGCGAGCGGCTGTTCAGCGAGATGCGTTGCGACACTTGCCACCGCGCCGACGCGAGCGGCCGCGGCCCGTCGCTCGAAGACGTCTTCGGACATCAGGTGCTGCTCGAAGGCGGGGCAACCGTCCTCGCCGACGAAGCCTACATCCGCGAATCGGTCTTGAACCCGCGTGCCAAGGTCGTCGCCGGCTTCCAGCCCGTCATGCCGACCTTCCAAGGCCAACTCGAAGAGGAGCAACTGCTGCAAATCATCGCCTACCTGCGGACGCTCAGCGCGGACGGCGACAGGAGAGGAAGTCCATGAGCCAGGTTTCGGCTGTGGCGCTCAGCCCGCCGCGCGAGAACTATCTCAACGTGGCCCACGGCATCAAGTCGTGGCTGCTGACGCTCGACCACAAGCGTATTGGCTTGCTCTATTTGGCCTCGATCACGCTGTTCTTCTTGATCGGCGGGGCCTTCGCGGTAGTGATTCGCATGGAACTGGTCACGCCCCAGGGCGACCTGTTGCAGTCGGAGACCTACAACCGCATGTTCACCATGCACGGCGTGGTGATGGTCTTCTTCTTCCTGATCCCGTCGATCCCGGCCGTGCTGGGGAACTTCCTGCTGCCGATCATGATCGGGGCGCGCGACATGGCCTTCCCGCGTCTCAACCTGGCGAGTTGGTACATCTTCATGGCGGGCGGCACCTTGACGCTCTACGCCGTCGCTTCGGGCGGGGTCGACACCGGCTGGACCTTCTACACGCCCTATTCGAGCGTCTATTCGAACAGCGCCGTCGTGGTGACCGCCGTCGGGATCTTCGTCACCGGTTTCTCGTCGGTCCTGACCGGGCTCAACTTCCTGGTCACGATTCACAAGATGCGCGCTCCGGGGCTGACCTGGTTCAAGCTGCCGCTGTTCGTGTGGGCGCACTACGCTACGTCGCTCATCATGGTACTCGGGACGCCCGTGCTGACGGCGGCCATTCTGCTGTTGGCGCTCGAGCGGGTGTTCGGTCTGGGGATCTTCGATCCGAAACTCGGCGGCGATCCGGTGCTGTTCCAGCACCTGTTCTGGTTCTACTCCCACCCGGCGGTCTACATCATGATCCTGCCGCCGATGGGCGTCGTCAGCGAGCTGATCGCCTGCTTTTCGCGCAAGCGCATCTTCGGGTACAACCTGATTGCGCTCTCGAGCCTGACGATCGCCGTGCTGGGCTTCCTGGTGTGGGGCCACCACATGTTCGTATCGAGCCAGTCGATCTACGCCGGGATGGTGTTCTCGTTCCTGAGTTTCTTCATCGCCGTGCCGTCGGCCATCAAGGTGTTCAATTGGACGGCGACGCTCTACCGCGGTTCGATCTCCTACTCGACGCCGATGATGTACGCCATGGGCTTCATCGGGCTGTTTACGATCGGCGGGCTGACGGGGTTGTTCCTGGCCACGCTGGCGATCGACGTACACGTGCACGACACCTACTTTATCGTGGCGCATTTTCACTACATCATGGTCGGCGGCGCGGTGATGGGCTACCTCGGCGCCATTCATTTCTGGTGGCCGAAGATCAGCGGCCGGCTCTATCCCGAGGGTTGGGGGCGTTTCTCGGCTCTCATCATCTTTGTCGGCTTCAACCTGACCTTCTTCCCGCAATTCATCCTCGGGTACCTCGGCATGCCCCGCCGCTACCACGTCTACCCCGATGAGTTTCAAGTGCTCAACGTGATGTCGTCGGCCGGGGCGACGATTCTGGGCATCGGGTACTTGATCCCTCTCGTGTATCTGCTCTGGTCGATGCGCTACGGGCCGCGCGCCGGTCCGAACCCGTGGGGCGCGAAGGGGCTTGAGTGGGAAACGACCTCGCCGCCACCGACGTTCAACTTCCACCAGACGCCCGTCGTCACCGAAGAGGCCTACGCTTACGCCGAAGCGCCCGAGGTGGAAGACGCCGGCGCGGCGGAGGAGGAAGAAGAGGAGGAGGTGCTCGGTGTCCGCTAGTTCCGCCGCGCACGCGCACCAGTTCGACGACGCGGTCCAGCAACGCGAAGCGGCCGAGCTGGGCATGTGGACCTTCCTGCTCACCGAGCTGATGCTGTTCGGCGGCTTCTTCGCGGGCTATGCGGCCTATCGCACGACGTATCCCGAGGCATTCATCGAAGGCAGCCGGCAGCTCGACGTCATGCTGGGCGGTGTCAACACCGCGGTGCTGATCTTGAGCAGCTTGACCATGGCGCTGGCGGTGCGTAGCGCGCAGCTTGGCCGCCGCGGCTCGCTCATCGCGAACCTGCTGCTGACGATGCTTTTCGGTGGAGCGTTTCTCGGCATCAAGGCCGTCGAGTATTCGCACAAGTTCCATGAGCACTTGGTGCCGGGCCCCTCGTTCGGTCTCGAAGGCCCGTTTGCGCAGCAGTCGCAACTGTTCTTCTCGTTCTACTTCGGGATGACGGGGACGCACGCGCTACACATGATCGTGGGCCTCGGACTGTTGACGTGGCTCGCGGTCAAGGCCGCCAGGAACCGCTTCTCGCCTGGTTACTACACGCCGGTCGAGATGGTGGGCCTGTATTGGCATTTCGTGGACATCGTCTGGATCTTTCTCTATCCCTTGCTGTACTTGTTGGGGCGTCACTGATGGCCGAACACGTAGCGCCACTAAGGAACTATCTGCTGATCTTCGCCACGTTGATGATCTTGACGGGCGTCACGGTCACGGTCGCTTTCGTGGACCTTGGGTTCATGAACACGGTGGTCGCATTGAGCATCGCGGGCTTCAAGGCGACCCTGGTGGTGCTCTACTTCATGCACTTGCGGTATAGCTCCTCGCTGCCCAAGCTGTTCTGGGTGGCCGGGCTGCTGTGGCTGGCAATCTTGCTAGGGTTCACGATGAGTGACTATTTGACGAGGCAATGGATGGATCAGCCGGAGGGCTGGACGCAAATTAGCCACTTTGGCGGCACCAAATCGTAGCGCAAATCCACGAGAATAGATGAATCGCCAAGGCCGCGCAGCCCGGCATGCCCTGGAAATCCGCGACGCGGAGGAGCGGAGCATCCGAGCGCCGCTGCTTGGCGACGTAAGCCGACAACCGGACGAACGACTGGAACCCATCTGAAACGGAGCGAATCCCATGAGTCCCGTAACCGAAACGAACGTCATCAATCCCTTAGTGGAGTTGAGCAAGCAGGGGCAGTCGATCTGGTTCGACTACATCCGCCGCAGCTTGATCAGCTCGGGCGAGTTGAAGCGGCTGATCGACGAGGACAACCTCAAAGGCGTCACCTCGAACCCTGCGATCTTCGAGAAAGCGATCACCGGAAGTAACGACTACGCCGAAGCGCTCGACGAGTTGCGCCAGCGAGACGACCTGACCGTGATGCAGGTCTATGAGAGCCTGGCGATCCGCGACATCCAGGACGCCGCCGAAGTGCTGCGTCCCGTCTACGAGGAAACCAACCGCCGCGACGGCTACGTCAGTCTCGAGGTCTCGCCCTTCCTGGCGAACGACACCGAGGGGACGATCGCCGAGGCGCGCCGCCTGTGGCAGGCTGTGTCGCGTCCGAACGTGATGATCAAGGTGCCGGGCACGCCCGCGGGACTGCCGGCCATCGAGCAGTTGATCAGCGAGGGGATCAACATTAACGTCACCTTGCTGTTCTCCTGCGACGTGTACGAAAAGGTCGCGCGCGCCTTCATCGCCGGACTCAAAAAACGGGCCACCGGTGGCGGCGATGTCAGCCATGTGGCGAGCGTCGCGAGCTTCTTCGTGAGCCGCATCGATGCGGTCGTGGATGGCAAGCTGGAAGCGTTGCGAACTGATGAAGCCGACGGCCTGATGGGCAAGGTCGCTATCGCCAACGCCAAGGTAGCGTATCAGCGCTACCACGATATCTTTGGAGACGACGGGTGGCGCGCCCTGGCCGCGAACGGCGCGCAAACGCAGCGGCTGTTGTGGGCCAGCACCGGAACCAAGAACCCCGCTTACAACGATGTTCTCTACATCGATGAATTGATCGGCGCCGATACGGTCAACACAGTGCCGCCCTCAACGCTCGATGCCTTTCGCGATCACGGCACGGCGGGCGCCACTCTCGCGGCCGATGTGGAAGGCGCGCGTGCCACGCTGGCCGCGCTGGCCCGTGTTGGCATCTCGCTCGCCGAAGTAACCGACGGGTTGGTCACCAAGGGCGTGGCGCTTTTTTCCGAGGCGTTCGACAAGCTGCTGAACGCGGTCGACAGCCGTTGTCGCCTCGCCACCGGCATCAAGGTCAGCCGTCCGGCGTACTCGCTGGGCGCCGAGCTTGAGGCAGACGTCGCAAGGTCGTTGGAAGACTGGCGCGTCAACGGCAAGGTGCGGCGTCTGTGGGCGCGCGACGCCACGCTGTGGTCGCGTACCGATGAGGCCAAATGGCTCGGCTGGCTGGGTATCACCGAAGATCAACTGGCGCACAGCCAACGCTTCACCGAACTCGCCGAAGCAGTGAAGAGAGAGAGCTTCACGCATGTTCTGCTTCTGGGGATGGGCGGCTCGAGCCTCTGTCCCGAAGTGTTCGCGGTGACCTTCGGGCAACTCGACGGCTTCCCGCAACTGCACGTGCTCGACTCGACTGACCCGGCTCAGGTCAAAGCGGTGGAAGCCAAGGTCGACTTAGCAAAGACGCTGTTCATCGTCTCGAGCAAGTCCGGCTCGACGCTCGAGCCCAACATCTTCAAGCGGTACTTCTTCGAGCGCGTCAAAGAAGTGGTGGGCGCGGATCAGGCCGGCTCGCGGTTCATCGCCGTGACCGACCCAGGTTCAAAGCTCGAGCAGGTCGCGAAGCAAGACGGCTTCCGCCACATCTTTCACGGCGTCCCAGCCATTGGCGGACGCTACTCGGCGCTGTCGGACTTCGGCATGGTGCCCGCCGCCGCCATGGGCATCGACGTGCCCGCATTCCTCGACCGCGCCGACGAGATGGCTATCGCCTGTTCGGCCTGCCTGCCGACCGAGGATAACCCCGGCGTCATCCTCGGCGTCGTGCTGGGCGTGCTCGCCACGAAGGGCCGCGACAAGCTCACGCTCGTCGTCTCGCCCGGCATTTACGACCTGGGCGCCTGGCTCGAGCAACTCGTGGCCGAGTCGACCGGCAAGCGGGGTAAGGGACTGATCCCAGTGGACCGCGAAGA
>JAKZVK010000041.1:0-3480 GCA_047516085.1 Bryobacterales bacterium | reverse complement strand
CTTGTGCACATTCCCTCGCCCGCGCAGCCAGGTTCGTCGCATGCCGCCACGATCGAGGTTGTGGGCAAAGCAGCGCTCGACGATCTCGGCGCGGAGCTTGAAGGCCTCGCGGGCGACCCCGGACTTGAGCCGCGCACGGTTGTTGGTGACCGCGCGCCGCCTCATCACCGTGCCAGCGCGAAAAGCCGGTCTGCTTGGGCGCCGCGATCCGGGTCTTCCAGGGACTGTCGTTCAGAGCCCTCTGCGAAACCCCTGCGATGGCCAACATGACGGTCAAGACGCTGACGCACATGTATGCCCTTGCCAGGGACTGGGGGCATAGCCCCGGAAGACAGCCATCCGTGCCGGTCCATCCCGATGAACCCCAAGCGCAGCCGGGAGCGGTTCCTGACCGACGCCGAGTTCACCCGGCTGGGGCAGGTGCTGGACGAGGTTTCGGGCAAGGGCAGCCGCGTATCGACCGGCGCAGTGGCGACGATCCGTCTGCTCATGCTGACGGGTTGCCGCAGAAACGAAATCCTGACCCTGCGCTAGCTCGGCGTATGCCTCCCGCTGGGGCGTGCGGAGGCGGGGATTGCCGGTAATTGAAGGTTCGCGGGTCTGGAAGGGGTTATTCTGCATACGTAGTTCCTTCGATTCCGCATCAGCTGCTGCGAGACACTAAGGGCCGCTGACCGAAGGCCAGAAGGCCTCCGTCAACGCGCCGCCCGGGACATCGCCGATGCCTGCCGGTTCGATCTGGAGGAACTCGCCTATGAATATCCGCGCGAGGCAAGTCCCGGAAGGCATGCGCCCCCAAGACCGGCTGGAACAACTCACCTGGCGGGGCGCGCAATGGCGCTATCCCGGGGGCGTGAGCCCGGATATCACCGCGCTCCTGAAGAAGGAACTGGCGATGATCGATAGGCTCGACATCGCGCGGTATTTTCTGACCACGACCTCGTCCGCTTCGCCAGGCACGAGGCCTTCGAGCGGACCGATTTCGTAACAGAGTGCTCTCAACGTCTGCCGTCAGTCGAACCAACGGCGGAGCCGGTCCTACTCCAGTTGCCCGGACGCCGTGATTTCGGCGGCGTTGTTGGGGGACTGCTCGATCTTGCGGACGACCTCCATGCCCTCGACGACATGGCCGAAGACGACATGCTTGCCGTCCAGCCAGGGCGTCGGCACAGTGGTAATGAAGAATTGCGAGCCATTGGTGCCCGGCCCGGCATTGGCCATTGAGAGAAGGCCCGGCCGGTCGTGGACGAGCGTGAAGTTCTCGTCCTCGAACCGCGCCCCGTAGATCGACTTGCCGCCACGCCCGTCGCCGGTCGTGAAATCCCCGCCCTGGATCATGAAATCGGAAACCACGCGGTGGAAGCGGGAGCCCGCATAGCCGAAGCCCGGCTCGCCGGTCGCGAGCTGGCGGAAGTTCTCGGCCGTCTTCGGGACGATGTCGTAACGCAATTCCAGCACGATGCGACCGGCCGGCTGGCCATCAATCGCGATATCTAAATAGACCTGCGGATTTTTCTCCTGGGCGTCAGCCGCGGCGAGCCCTCCGAGGGTGCCGCCGCCAATAACGAACGCTGCGGCGGTGTATATCACCCATTGACGCGCCGTGCGACGCGCGCGCTCCATCTTCTCCTTGGCCGAAAGCGTTGGCGATGTGATTGTGTATGGAGTTCCGTCGTCTCTGGCGTTCATGTCGTTTCATGATCCTTTTGCAAGAGTCGATGTCCGACGATCATCGAGGGGCTGGGCGTCGATCGACGCGCGAGCAGCGCTGTTGGTTTTACCTTTTCATTCTTGGACACGATGAAACCCGACGCTCCCTTACCTTTCGCACGACGCAGCGTATAGCCACGGTTGCCGAGCTTGAACTCTGGATCATCCTCGAACCCCGAGAGAGCCTCGATGATCTTCACTGCGATGGGGTCGGTCTTGTCTTTGGTCTGCGGGGCTGCTTGGCGCGCGAGCCACTTTGCGAATACGTCCTCGGCGAGGTCATCCCCGACAGATCTCCGAAGTGCGTTCAATTTCCTCAACTGGCCCTTCGTGAGTTCACTTTCATCGATTACCATTCCTGGGCTCCTTCACCTGTTGCATTTCCCTGTGTTCCGTAACGCGCTTATACAACAGCTGGCCGCATCGGGCGGGCTCGGCCTCTGCCTCTGGCGTGGCCAAATCGGGGAATGCGGACAGGAAGGGGCGCTCAGGCAGGGTGGCAACC
This sequence comes from Bryobacterales bacterium, assembly GCA_047516085.1. GTDB lineage: Bacteria > Acidobacteriota > Terriglobia > Bryobacterales > UBA6623 > JAKZVK01. Next base: position 1,265 of record JAKZVK010000041.1, on the reverse strand, counting down.
GCAGGCGAGCGGGTTCTGTGCCGGTTTGGCCAGGATGCGTGCGTCGGGTGGTGCGCCTTGACGATCGCGAGCGAGAATGTGTTGTAAATACGACACATGACGCGCTTTGGCCCCACAGTCCGCGCGATCCGAGAGCGCTTGTGCTGCGACGACCGGCGCTATTCGGTACGCCAGGTCGCCGGGCGCGTCGGCATCGAGCCGGCGTACCTGAGCAAGATCGAACGCGGCGAGGTCGCGCCGCCCTCGGAGGCAACCACGGTGAGGCTCGCGAATGAGCTCGGCGAGGATCCGGACGTCATGCTGGCGCTCGCGGGCAAGGTGTCCGTCGACCTGCAGGCCATCATCCGCAAGCGCCCGCGCCTGTTCGCGGACCTGATCCGGCAGCTGAAGGAGCGGCCCTTCCGAGCGTGCTTCTCGAACTTGTCGGAAGAAAATTAGATAAGTCGTAACTAATTATTTCTATTAAATTTAATGTAGCAAAGATTCTCTCAACCAGTTTGTCAACACTATCGCAACACCGCAACCCATGGCGGAAAATTTCGCGCAACCGCCCGGAGACCGTTCTTCACCACCATCGTCAGGGTAGAGTATTGTTCCGGTGCAGTTCTGATTCGGGAGAACCGATGGAGTGAGAGCAGTCAATCTCACACGTGTCATCCTTGCCTCGGCCGTGCTCACAGCGGCTTGCGTCTCCTCTCCCCCGACGGAGCAGGCCGACCTGTGCGCGGTCTTCGAGCAATATCCTGAATGGTACGATTACGCCCGCGCCTCGGCGGAGGAATGGGGAACGCCGGTGCCCATTCAGATGGCGTTCGTACGCCACGAGTCGAGCTATCGGGCTGACGCGAGGCCACCTCGCCAGTGGTTCCTGTTCGTCCCGCTGGGGCGGGCATCGTCGGCCAGGGGCTACGCCCAGGCCCAAGATCCGGTGTGGCAGGAGTATGAGGAGGAGCGGGGTCGGCTGTTCAGGAGCCGTTCGGACATGGAAGACGCGCTAGACTTCATCGGCTGGTACAACCACAACACTTGGCGCCGGCTGGGCATTCCCCGTACTGACGCCTACCGGCTCTATCTTGCCTATCACGAAGGCCAGGGCGGCTACAGCCGCGGCAGCTGGAGGGATAAGCCGGTAGTGCAGCGTACTGCGGAGCGGGTGAGGGATACCGCCCGCAGCTACGAGTCGCAGCTCGTGCGTTGCGAGCAGCGCTTCCGTTGCGATTCCTGGTATCAGGTCTGGCCCTTGTGCAGATGACGGTCGAGGCCTG
>JAKZVK010000040.1:0-10693 GCA_047516085.1 Bryobacterales bacterium | reverse complement strand
GATCCCGGCGTCCGCGGCTTCCAAAATCGCGTCCGCCGCGCCCGCCGCCGGCACGAAAACGATCGACGCGTTGGGCTGCACGGCGTCCACAGCCTCGCTGACAGTATTGAACACCGGCAAGCCAAGTTGCTCGGTCCCGCCCTTGCCCGGCCGCACCCCGCCGACCACTTTGGCTCCGTAGTCCATGCACTGCTGGGCGTGGAACGAGCCCGCCTTGCCGAAGCCCTGCACCAGGATGCGCGTATTCTCGTCGAGAAGAATGCTCATGACTCGCTACGTCGCTTAGCTGCCCGCCAGGGCGACGACCTTCTCCGCGGCCTCTTTCATGTCGGCCGCTACCGTGAAGTTGAGACCCGATTCATCGAGGATCTTGCGACCCTGCTCCACGTTCGTGCCCTCCAACCGCAGAACGATCGGGACCTTGATCTCCAGTTCCTTCGCGGCCGCGACCACGCCTTCGGCCAACACATCCACACGCAAGATCCCGCCGAAAACGTTGATCAGAATCGCTTTCACGTTGGGGTCGGCCAAGATGATCCGCAGGCCGTTTTGGATCTGATCAGCGTTGGCCCCACCGCCCACGTCGAGAAAGTTCGCCGGGCTGCCGCCGGCGTACTGGATAATATCCATCGTCGCCATGGCCAAGCCCGCGCCGTTGACCATGCAGCCGACGCTGCCGTCGAGCTTGATGTAGTTCAGCCCGTGCTTCGAGGCGTCGGTCTCAAGCGGGTCTTCTTCATCAAGGTCGCGCAACTCTTCCAAGTCGGCGTGGCGGAACAGGCCGTTGTCATCGAAGTCCATCTTGGCGTCGAGCGCGATGGCGCGGCCATCGCTGGTGATGACAAACGGATTGATCTCGACCAGGTTCGCGTCGGTGGATTGATATGTCTCGGCCAGCGCCGTCATGGCGTCGACGACACCGTTGAGGGCCGGGCCGGTGACGCCCATCCCCAGGGCCAGCCGCCGCGCTTGCTCGGGCATCAACCCGACACCGGGCTCGATGACCTCTTTGAGGATCAGCTCCGGCGTCTTGGCGGCTACCTCCTCGATATCCATGCCGCCCTCGGACGAGGCCATTAGCACCGGCCGTTCGAGCTTGCGGTCGAGCGCGATTCCGAGGTACAACTCGCGCTCGATCGGCAGGGTCTCTTCGACCAACACGCGCTTGACCAGGCGACCCTCGGGGCCGGTCTGGTGGGTCACGAGCGTCATGCCGAGGATCTGGTTTGCCAGTTTGTCGGCCTCATCGGCGTTCTCAGCGATTTTCACGCCTCCGCCCTTGCCGCGGCCGCCGGCGTGGATCTGTGCCTTGACGACGACGCGTCCACCGTGTTTTTCAGCAATCTGCCTGGCTTCCTGGGCTGAAAAGGCCACCTCACCTTGAGGGACAGGGACGTGGTAACGGCGCAAGATTCCCTTGGCCTGATACTCGTGGATTTTCATGAAGCGGCGAGACGCGTGCTACGATCTGGGAATTGTTGGAGACGAAAACTCATCATAGGGGATCGTCCGAGGGGAGTGCAAACCGATGAGCGCTGTGCGGGAAGCGCTGCATAAGGCCGCGCAACGTGAGGACTTGAGCGAGGCGGAAGCGCTCGCGGTGATGAACGAAATCCTCTCCGGCCAGTCCACCCCGACACTCATCGGCGCGCTGCTGGTCGCGCTCAGCATGAAGGGCGAGACGGTCGACGAGATCGTCGGTTTTGCCCGCGCCATGCGCTCGCAGGCGTCGAGAATCCCCTGCAAGACGCCCGCTTCGGAGCTGGTCGACACCTGCGGTACCGGCGGCGACGGCTCGCAATCGTTCAACATCTCGACTGTCAGCGCTCTCGTGGTGGCCGGGGCGGGGGTGCATGTCGCCAAGCACGGCAACCGCTCGATCTCGAGCCGCTGCGGCAGCGCCGACGTCTTGGAAGCGGCGGGAGTCAACGTCGCTCTTACGCCGGAGCAGATGGCACGCTCGATTGACGAGGTCGGCATTGGGTTCCTTTTCGCTCCGACGATTCACACCGCGATGAAGCATGCCGGGCCGGTGAGGGCGGAGTTGAAGATGCGGACCGTCTTCAACGTGCTTGGGCCGCTAACGAACCCAACGGGGGCCGCGGCCCAGGTGTTGGGCGTGTTTGAAGATCGTTTGGCGCCGATGCTTGCAGAAGCACTGGCGCACCTGGGCACGGCTCGCGCGTTTGTCGTGCACGGCAGTGACGGGCTGGACGAGATCACGACCACCGGGGCCACCCGAGTCGCGGAGGTCGCAGGGGGCCAGGTCAGCGAACGAACGTTGACACCCGATGACTTCGGCCTGCCTCGCGCCGCGCCGCACGACCTAGCCGGGGGTGGCCGCGAGGAGAACGCCGCGATCCTGCGCGCGATTCTTGAGGGGACGAGAGGGCCCAAACGCGACATCGTATTGGCCAATGCGTCCGCCGCGCTGGTTGCGGCGGGCCGGGCAGGCGACTTTCGCGAAGGTATTGGGCTGGCCGAGGCATCCATCGACGGCGGCAAGGCGAAAGAGAAGCTCGACGAGTTGGCGCGGTTCACGCAGCAGTTCTCGTCGAACTAACGGTTCGCCGGCCGTCCCAGAGCGCCGGCTACGAGCCGCGCCCAAGCAACTCTGGCAAGCTCTGGGAGAAAGCCCCCCGGGTCAGCACCTCATCACAGCCGGCTTGCTTGGCTTCCTCGATTAGGTCGGTGCACTCGTGGTTTACGAAGGCCGTCACGGGCACGTTGGCCAGTGCCGGATCGGCCTTGAGCTTGCCGATCAGCTCAACGGGCCCGAGGTTCTGCTGATTTAGATCGAGAATGATGCGTGCGGGGGCTTTGGACACCTTGGCGAGCAGGGCCTCGGCCGATCCGGCGAACTCGACCTGCATGCCGACGTGCTTGGCCGTCTCGGCGATTTTCGAAGCAAAAAACAGGTCGCTTACACCGGCGACGACGCGCTTGGCTTGGTTGCTCTCCATCCCTCTCACCCCTCTTGGAAGCGCTTCGACACTCTCTCCAGCCGCGTCCTGCTACAGTAGCTACTTAACGACGATTGGAACCGTATCGGGTCTCCGGTCGTCGTTCTTCCAGTAGCGCCAGTTCTTCAGTCTATCAACGCCGCTCCGGCCACCATCGACGGTTCCACAAGGCAGATGGCTTCATCCCGACACAAGGTCGTTGTGGCGCATAGCCCGGACGCCGACGACGCGTTTATGTTCTATGGGCTCGCGACCGGCCAGATCCGCTCGCCGCTGGTCGAGTTCGAGCATCATCTCAGCGACATTCAAACGCTCAACCAGGCGGCTCGGGAAGGCCGCTACGAGATGACCGCCATCTCCTACCATGCCTATCCATACGTGGCTGACAAGTACGTGCTCACGGCAGCCGGCTCCAGCGTAGGCGATGGCTACGGACCGATCGTGGTGACCCGCCACCCGCTCAGCCCCGAAGATCTGAAAGGCAAGACGATCGCCGTTCCGGGCCTGGAAACCACCGCGTACCTGACGATGCGGCTCTTCCAGCCCGACTTCGAAGCCAAGGTCGTCCCGTTCGACCGGATCACCGACGAAGTCGTGGCGGGGCGCGTCGACGCGGGCCTGATCATTCACGAGGGGCAGCTCGTGTATCACGAGTCGGGGGTTCATCGGGTGGTTGACCTGGGCGCTTGGTGGAAGGAGAAATACAACCTGCCATTGCCGCTCGGCGCGAACGCGATGTTGCGGTCATTGCCCGACGACGTACAGCGCGAATGCTGCCGGCGTTTACGGGAGACCATTCAGTACGCGCTCGATCATCGGGCCGCGGCGCTCTCCTACGCACTGGAGTTCTCGCGCGGCCTCGACCCGGGCGCGGCGGACAAGTTCGTCGGCATGTATGTCAACCACTACACGACCGACATGGCGCCTGAGGTCGTGGAGGCCGCGCAAAAGCTGCTCGACATGGGCTACGAAGCCGGCTTGATCTCGCAGCGCGCGAAGATCGAATACGTATAATGGGACCGAAAACGGTCTGGTTCCCGTTTGGTTTCCGGGAGGGTTTGCCTGATGCGCCGCATGAAACGAGTTGAGCCCTTGTTGCGGCTCACGTCCCTGATTCTTCTCGCTTGCCTGATCGGTGCTTTGCCCGCACAAGTAGCGGACTTGCAGTCCTCCGACCCGAAGCGCCGCGCCAAGGCGGCGGCCAATCTCGGGAAGAACGGCACCGCCGACCATATCCCCGCGCTCAGCCCTTTGCTCAGTGATCCGGTGGTGGACGTTCGTCACGAAGCGGTTGCCGCTATCGTACGCATCGGAACGCACCACAGCCTTGAGTCACTCACGCAGGCGACCCGCGACGCCACCCCTGAGATTCAAGCTCTGGCGGTAGACGGGCTGATCAACTTCTACTACCCGGGCTATGTGCAGAGGGGATGGGCCAACGCGTTCAAGCAGTTCGGCTCAAACCTGAGAGGTCGTTTCGCAAAGCCCGAGCCAAGGGTCATCGACACGTATGTGACCGTGGATCCGAATGTGATCAGCGCCATTGGCCGCGTGGTCGTTGGCGGCAGCAGCATGGAGTCGCGTGCCAACGCCGCGAGGGCGATCGGCATCCTGCGCGCGAAGCCCGCTCTGCCGCAGTTGATGGAGTCGTTGCGGTCCAAGAACAGCATGGTCATCCTGGAGTCGGTACGGTCGATCAAGAAGGTCGGCGACAGGAGCGTCGGGCCGGATCTGATCTTCCTGCTGAACGACCTCGATGTGGAGGTCCAATTCGAGGTTGTGCAAACGATGGGCCAGCTACTTGTCCGCGAGGCGACCCCGGAGCTGACGAATCTGGTGAAAGGCAGCGACCGCAAGCGAATCCGGCGGCAGTCGCTGATAGCCATCGCCAAGATGGCCGATCCGGAGCAGCGCGGGCTGTTCGTGACGTACTTGAGAGACCGCGATAAGCAGATTCGCGCAGCCGCGGCGGAAGGGTTGGGGCGGCTTGGCAATCAGGACGATTTGAAGATCGTGCTGGATGCTTTCGCGGTTGAGAAGAACGAGTCCGCCCGGCTTTCCATGGCGTTCGCCGCGGTCAGCTTGGGGGACCTGAGCTTTCTGTCATACCTCTACGACGGCCTCAACTCCAGCTTCCACCGTCTGGAAGCGCGGCCGTTTCTGGTTGAGTTGGCGCGCGACCGGAGCATCCTCGATCAACTCTACAACCCGCTGGCCAGGGGCACCAACGACCAGAAGAGCCACCTCGCCTATGTCATCTCGATTAGTGGGAACAAAGACAGCATGCCTCACCTCGAGAGGCTGACGCACGACCCAAATCCGAAGGTGGCGCAGGAAGCGATCCGGGCGCTCAAGAACCTGCAAGCGCGCTTGTAGGGGGCGGCGCTAGCGTTTGCGCTGTTTCTGCTGGCCGACACGCACCTTGTTCTGGTTGGCCTTCGCCTCTTCCCAGGCCTGCCAATCAAAGCGCGCGGCGGCGTCTTTGACATAGGCATTAACGTCGGTGCTCTTGGGCAGAACCGCCACGACGGTTGCGTAGCCGGGGCCGTTCGGGTTCTTCAGGCGATACTTCTTTGCGTTCGGAATTGCCATATCTTCAAATCTAGCACAGGTTTGATTGCGGGTCGCCAGGCTGGGCTCAAGGAATCGAGCCGGTCCACCCAGTCTGCCCCAGCCGGCCGGACCGCCGTTGCTGTCAGTCCGGAAAAAGCTAAGATGGGGATTCCGCTTTTCTTCCGGGCGGCCACCTCGACGTTCATCATCCAGCGGTAAGAGGGAACCCAGATTGGGTGATCATGCGGATTTGCTGAGCTGGAGGCTCAAGTCCCGGCCCGTTGGGTCCTGATTTGTTTGTCAGTTGGGTTTGCCCGGTTCGGAGGTATAGTCATGCCCGTCGCGACGCAAAGTGATCTGCTGACGCTGTTGAGGGACAAGGCGACCCTACTGCGTATCCATTCCATCCGCTCGACGACCGAGGCCGGCAGCGGCCACCCCACCAGTTGCGCTTCGGCGGCCGAGATCGTCTCGGCACTCTTTTTCTCGGTGATGCGGTACGACCCGGCCGCCCCGGCGAATCCTGCCAACGATGTCTTCATCCTCTCGAAAGGGCATGCCGCGCCGATTCTGTATGCGGCCTGGGCTGAGGCGGGCTTCTTGAAGGTGGAAGATCTGCTGACCTTGCGGCGCATCGACTCGGATCTCGAAGGACATCCGCCGACCAAGCTGCCGTTCGTCGATCTCGCTACCGGGTCGCTCGGCCAAGGACTTTCGGCCGGCGTCGGGATGGGGCTGAACGCACGACTCGACGCCTCCGACCAACGAATCTACGTGCTGCTCGGCGACGGAGAGTCGGCAGAAGGGGCCGTCTGGGAAGCCGCCGCGATGGCGTCCGCGGAAAAACTCGGCAATCTCTGCGCCACGATCGACGTGAATCGCCTGGGGCAAAGCGCGCCCACCCAGCTCGAGCACGACATGGACGCGTACCAGGCGCGGTGGGAGGCGTTCGGCTGGCAGGCGCTCGTCGTGGATGGCCACAACCTGAAGGAGTTGCTCGCTGCCTACGACAAGGCCTCCGCGACCGCCGACCGGCCAACCGTCGTGCTGGCGCGCACCTTCAAAGGCCAGGGCATTGCCTTTGCCGCGGACAAGAATGGCTGGCACGGCAAGCCGCTCCCCAAAGGCGAGCAGACCAATGAGGCACTGGCGGCATTGGAGGCCCAACTCTCGGGCCGCGAGATCACATGGACGCCGAAGCTGCCCTCCGGCAATGGGGCGGCTGCGCCTTCCGGCAGTCCGAGCGCTGCGCCGGTTTCCCCCGCGCCGACCTACTCGCTCGGTGACAAGGTCGCCACGCGCCAGGCCTTTGGCGCCGCCTTGGCCGCGCTGGCCAAGGCCGATCCCCGCATTGTCGCGCTCGATGGAGATGTTAAGAACTCGACCTTCACGCAAGAGGTCGAGAAAGAAACCCCCGAGCGCTTCTTCCAAGGGTTTATTGCCGAGCAAAACATGGCGGGCGTCGCGATGGGCCTTGCCGCCCGAGGCCGCATCCCCTTCGCCGCCAGCTTCGCCTGTTTCCTGAGCCGCGCGTACGATTTCATGCGCATGGCCGCCATCAGCCGCGCGAACGTCAAGTTTGTCGGTACCCACGCGGGTATTTCGATCGGCGAGGACGGTCCGTCGCAGATGGGCCTCGAAGATCTGGCGATGACTTGTGCCGAGCCCAACTACACGGTGCTCTATCCGAGTGATGGGACGAGCGCCTGGAGGGCGATCGATCTAGCAGCCCAAACGGCTGGGCCGGTGTATGTACGCACCAGCCGTCCGGCAACACCGGTGATCTACGAGCCCGGCGAAGACTTCGCGGTCGGGCGCGCGAAGGTCGTTCGGCAGAGTGATGACGACCGCGTTACCGTCGTGGCCGCGGGCGTCACGCTGTTTGAGGCTCTGGCTGCGTACGATCAGCTTAAGGAAGAGGGTATTCTCACTCGCGTGATTGACCTGTTTAGCGTTCAGCCGATTGACCGTGATGTGTTGCTTGAGGCGTCTCAGGCGACCGGCGGGCGGTTGGTCACCGTCGAAGACCATTACCCGCATGGCGGCATTGGTGACGCGGTGCTGTCCGCGCTTGCCACGGAGAACGTGCAGGTTCACAAGCTTGCCGTTCGTGAGATTCCCCGGAGTGGTAAGGCGGCTGAGTTGTTGGAGCGTTTCGGGATCTCGGCCGGCCACATCGTAGCGAAGGTCAGGTCATTGGCCGGGTCATAGCGCCCGCGCCGGACGCAGCACCACTAGGGCCGCAACCGAGCCGCGGATGGGAATCCGCGGTGGCCGCAGTCGCTTACAGGTGCCGCCAACGAAGGCTCCCACCTTAGATTGCTTCCACAGCGTTGCGTGAATATTGCTTCCAGGGCGGCTAGACTGCGGATTTCCATCCGCGGCTCTGTTTCTAAACTCGGCGGGCTTTCCAGGTGGCCTTACCGTACTCGCCTAGCCCCAACTCGCCGCCCATCTCATCACCCCTCAGCGTGCCATTGAAGAAGTACCGCATGTCGGCCGCTTCGTATTTGCCGCGGCTCTCGAAGTAGACGCGATCACCGTCGATCTCCCCCTTGACCTTGCCCTGGGCGATCCGGCCACGATGAAGCCCGGTGATCTCGTGACCGCGATTCTGCAGGTACATCGCGTGATGGGCCGTGTCCGTCACGAAGGCGATTTCGACCTCCCAATGGCCGTCGAGGCTGCCGGCCGGCGGCCTGAGCGCCGGTTTGGGCTTAGGGCCCGGCGCGTTCTTCAAGACCTCATACAACCGCTCGGCGACCACCTTGTAGTCTTCGGGATGCATTGCCATGGGGCGAATGAGGAAGTGGTTGGTTTCCGTCATCGTCGGATCCAGTTCCTTCGGGTACGCCGGACTCATGATGCGCGGCGTGCCGTTCAATAACTGCTCGCCGATCTCGCGCGCCACCAAGCCGATCTTGTCCGTGTCCCACTCGACACGCATCTCGGGGTAGTAGCCGGGCCGCGGAGCCTCCGTGATCTTCGTGCGGACGCCGGGCACTTGCGTGATGCGGTCGCTGATGTGCCGGTACCAGAACTTGTACTGCTCGTTATCCTCCTGGACGTTGCGCTTCGTCACGAGGTGCTCGACCGCCGCGAGGATGCCGACGATCTCTTCTTTGCTGACCTTCATCGGACGGGCATAGGTGTGATGGGGAGCCGCCGCCACGTAGGCGGCGTCAGTCAGGTCTTTGCGCCCCAGAAGCAGGCCTGCGCTTTGGGGCCCCTTCAGGCTTTTGCCGCCGCTGTAGGCGACGAGGTCGGCGCCGCGCGAGAGAAACGGGTCCGGCTTCATCGGTAGTTCATTGGCGGCGTCGATGAGCACGGGGACGCCGTGAGCATGGGCCGCTTCGACAAACTTCTCGAGAGGCATCTTGCTATCCGGTTGCTGGAGGCCCCAACCTGCGAAGGCCATGAACGTCTGCGGACCGAACGCGCCGGCAAGGTCGTCGGGCGTCGAGACATTGATCATCTTCGCGCCCGTCATCCGAATCGCGTGATCGTAGATGGAGCTGGTCCAGCGTACGGCGACGACCTCGTCCTTGATGCCCTCGGTGTTGGGCAGTTGTTGCAGCGTCTCGACGTTTCCTCCGGCCATGCAGGCGAGCGTCGCGATGGTCAGCGCGCCCGCCGCGCCCGAGCTCACCATGGCGCCCGGCACCCCCAGGAGATCGGCAATGCGCGGGCGGACCTCGTCGAGCAACTCCTGGAGATTGACGTGATAGAAGGATGCCTCATGAATGGCGTCGGCCACCTCGGGCAGCAGCACGGCGCCTCCGTTCATAGTGCGTGTCGAGGTGAGGTTGATGAACGGCTCGACGCCGATGCGGCGATAGACGTCGGGCCCTTTGCCACGCGTGGGCAGCCGCGCAGCCGATGCAGCCTCCGTGGAGCCGACAAAGCTCGCGGCGGCGGCGTACGTGGCGGCGCGGAAGAGATCGCGGCGTCCGAGGGATAGGTGGGTGTTGGTCAGTGCACGTTTCACAGCAGTCTCCTTGGGCAGTGCTCGTTAGGTAGTGCCCTTGGAAAACTGTACTCCTTTGAGGCCGGTTCTGCCAAGGGGTGGCGGACCGCTTGTGGGAAAGTGCGGCGGCCAACTGCGGTCGTGGGCTATGATTGTGTCTCCCCGGTCGGGCTCAATCCGTCCGGCCCGTTCAAACAAACCATCATGCGCACCAATCACACCAAACAACTCCTTCAACAGGGCAAGGTCGCCCTCGGCTGCGGCATCACGCAGGTTCGCTCAGCGGAAATGTCGAGGATGTTTGCCGCCGCCGGGCTCGACTGGGCCTTCATCGACACCGAACACGGCTGCTACACGATCGAGACGATTCAAGACCTCGTCCGCGCGTCGCTGATGACGACCATCACGCCGATTGTGCGGGTGGCCGACCTGCAGTACTCGCTCATCGCCCGTGCACTCGACATGGGCGCCGAGGGTGTCATCTTCCCGCGCATCGAGTCGCCCGAGAAGCTTGCCGAGGCCGTGAGCTGGACCAAGTTCCCGCCCCGAGGCGTGCGCGGCTACGGGTTGACTATCGCTCACACCAGCTATCAGGTCGGGACGTACGACCAGGTCATGCGGCACTACAACGAGCAGACACTCGTCGTGCTGCAAGTCGAAACGCAACTGGCGCTTGACCGCTGCGACGAGTTGGCCTCGGTCGAAGGCGTGGACGTGATCATGGTGGGTCCGGGCGATCTCTCGATCTCACTCGGCGTGCCGGGCGAGTTTGAGCACCCCAAGCTCGTCGCGGCCGTTGAGAAGGTCATCGAGTGCTGCGAACGCCATAAGGTCTGGCCTTCCATCCAGGTCCGCACGCCGGAGCTGGCCAAGTTCTGGATGGGGAAGGGTGTCAAGCTCGTCGGCTGCAGCAACGAAGCCACGCTTCTCTGGAGCGCTGTCAGCCGAATGACCCAAGACCTGCAAGCCGCCCGTGGGGGGCAGTAAGGTTAACCGACGCTACGCAGCTTTGTCGGCAGGGGAAGCCGCTTCCTCAAGCAAGTCGATCGCTTTCTTAAGGAATGGATCCTTGTCGGGATCCGGAGGGCCTGTAGAGCTGGGCGGTGCGACGCCTTCCGACTCCTCCATTTCCGCGAGGCGGTAGCGCCGCAACTCGGCGGGAGCGACCGGGTCGGAGGGTTCGATGCCGCCGTCGTGGAGAGCCTTGCCG
>JAKZVK010000039.1:0-10638 GCA_047516085.1 Bryobacterales bacterium | reverse complement strand
CGTCCGGCGCGAAAGTTCTCGATCCAACCGCGAGCAGTGAGCGAGTCGCCGGTGTAGACATAGACGCGGTGGCCGCCGGGGATCCAGTGATGGCGGCGGTTCGTGAAACTGTCGGTGCCGGCGGAGATTGCGCACTTGAGGCCCGTGTTGAGCAGGCCGTACCACAGCGGCGTCGAGCCGTCTTCGTTCGAGTTGCTCATCACGTCCATGGCTTCGACCGAGCCGAGCGCCAGGTCGACCGGCAGCTCGCGGGCGCTCATGGTCTTCGGGTGCGACGTGAAGCGGTAACCCGGGTGTGCGTAACTCGCGACGCCGCCCTGCTGCTTGGCCGCCAGCGCTTGCACGTGGTTCGGTGGGTAGTCGTAGGGGTAGGACGTATCCTTGAAGCCGGTGTAGAGCGGTTTGACGAGCTGCTTCAAGCCCGTGAGGCACATGTGGCCGTAGACGCCGCCGTTGCGCATCTCCTCGCCCCAGTAGAGAATGTGCCGAGAGTCGCTCAGGCGGTGCGGACGGCCTTCGAAATATTGCTCGTCGTGGACCTGCGCGCCCGAGGAGTTCGCGACCATCAGGTTGGCGTAGTTGAGATCTTCGCCGAGCACTTGCAGGCGAATGTCTTCGGGAGTCATGAACTCGTGGTCGTTGTAGTTGACGTGGGTGTGCAGATCGCCCCCGTACCAGTGCTCGGAAGCCAGGTCCGAATTGCGCGCCGGACCGAGATCGGCGTCGGCCGTCTCACCGGCCCGCACATTGACAGCCTTCGTGTCAGGGCGATTCTCAATCCCCCGCACCGCCTCGATCGTGGCCCGCCCTTCCGGCAGGCGGATGTCGTGGACGCCGCGGCTGTAGTAGAAGTAGTCGCCGTGCGTCCACGTGATTCGCGAGAGCGCATTACCCTCCGCCGGCGCGTAAGCGAGACCATCGGAGCCGCGAACGTAGACCCGCGCCGGCGCCGGTTCGTTGTGATCTGAGGTGGTAACCCGCACCGTTCCCCAGCCGACCACGTCCGCCGGAACACTGGCCTCCGCTCTCACTTGGCTCTCGGGCGGCGACCCGTCTGGAGGCAGGTCAATGCCCGCGTGGATGCGCAGGTCTAGCCGCGCCGGCCCGATAGTTGCCGGACGCAGATTGAGCGAGGCGTAGGTGAGCCTGGGCTCACCCGATTCGCCGGCTGCCGCGGTCCAGCGGTCGGTGGGGCCTGCCTCGCCGATCGTGGCAATGATCTTGATGTCGGTGGGATTGGGGAGTTCGTTGCGCAAGATGACCGGCAGGTTGTAGATCGCCCCAACACCTAGCCGTAACCGCTTCGGCTTCGAGACGACCTCGAGTCCGGCTGCGTTGAGCCGCACCTTCAGAACTTGAGGTAGGTCAAGTTCCCAGAGGTCGGGCCGCTCGACCATGCGCCATTGCCTGAAGGGGGCCGTCAAGGGCAGGTGGAAGTCGCCCTCGTGACGCAGAAGAAGGCGGACCATGTCCAACTCGGTCAGCGGCCCGGGGTAGGTGATCGGTTGAAACCCCTTGCGCGAGGTTTCGAAGGTATACTCGTCGCCGGGGGTGGGCAGGTTGCGGCCCCAGGTGGTGAGTTGGAAGGATGCCCAGATCAATCCGACGAACGCAGCAAACAGCAGTAGACGTTTCATAGGAACACCCTTGTATGGGCGGAGCGCTGTCTCCACCCGCGCGGCCTACTTGGATCGAAACAGGCCTGGCCGACAGGCTCTGGACAAGAATATCTCTTTTGATGACCTATGTCGATTCCTTCGCTGCGGTTCGGCGGATGCGGGACGGGCGAACAGCCGCGGATCTCAAAACCGAGATCCGCGCTACGCGCTTTCGATCAACGGTGTCGATAGGCAATGACATTGCAATCCGGATCTGGCAACATACGCTAATATGACGACCTTCAAACGAACCCTCCCGGTGCGGCTCGCGTTCCTGGCGGTGCTGGCCCTGGCGTGGATCACCCTCCCCTTCGCCCGCACGGCCGCCTCGCCCGCGGCGGAGATGAAATGGTACAAGGGCAACCTCCACACGCACACGATCAACAGCGACGGCGACAGCTCGCCCGACACCGTGGCGCGTTGGTACAAGGAACACTACTACAACTTCCTGGTGCTCACCGACCACAACTATCTCACCAACCCGCAAGGTCTGAACGCGATTCTCGGGGCCGAGGACAAGTTCCTATTGATCCCGGGGGAAGAGGTCACGTCAAAGTACGAAGACAAGTCGATCCATGTCAACGGCTATCCGCTACAGGACGTTGTCCCGCCTGTGTTCGGAAACAGCGTACTCGACACGCTACAGAAGAATGTCGACGCGATCCGCCGGGCGGGAGGCATGCCGTCGCTCAACCATCCCAACTACAAGTGGTCGATCACTCCTGACGAGCTGAGACAGGTTAACAACCTGAAGCTGTTTGAGGTCTACAACGGCATCAAGGACACCAACGACCTGGGCGGCGGCGGGCGTCCGAGCCTCGACGAGATGTGGGACGTCGTGCTGAGCGCCGGGCGAGAAGTGTACGGCATCGCGGTTGACGATGCGCATGTGTTCAAGCGGTTTGCACCCGAGCTGTCGAATCCCGGGCGTGGTTGGATCTCAGTGCGGTCGCCCGAGCTATCGACCCAGGCCGTGACTGAAGCGCTTGACCGCGGCGAGTTCTATGCCTCCACCGGCGTAGAGCTGGAAGACATGCAGCGTTCCTCCGACGCGATCCGCTTGACGATCAAGCCCGAGGGCACCGCCAAGTACGTGACGCACTTCATTGGCCCGGAGGGTAAGGTTCTCGACCGCAGCACCGAGTTGCAGGCCGCGTACACGCTGAAGCCCGGCGACCGTTATGTTCGGGCGAAAGTGATGGCTTCGACCGGGGATTTCGCCTGGGTGCAGCCGGTGTTTGCGCGCTAGTCGCGAAACCGTGCCCGGAACGCTGGTGACGGGTCCGCGAATGAGTGTCAAGGGTGTCTATTGCGCGGGCAACATCGTCGTCGATTGTTTGGTGCGTCCGGTCGAGGCGATGCCGCCGTGGAGTACGACCACCCATGTCGATTCAATCTCGTTGCACCTCGGCGGCAACGGTGCGGCCACGGCCTATGCCGCGGCGATGATGGGTGTGCCGGTGCGCCTCGCCGGCGCGGTGGGCCGCGATCCCCACGGCGAGTTTGCGCTGGGACGGTTGCGGGACGCGGCTGCTGACGTATCGCAGGTTCGCACGCTCGACGCGACGCCCACCGCCGCCACCGTCGGCCTGGTCAGCCGGGAAGGCAAGCGCCTGTTCTTTCATGAGCTGGGCGCGAGCGCGGTTTTCTCCGCCGAGGATGTCCGGTTCGACGGCCAAGACCTCGATCGCTTCTCGCTGTTCCATCTCGGGAGCATCTTCTCGCTGCCGCAATTTCGCGGGCAAGCGCGCACCCTGCTCGAGCGCGCCCGCGACGCCGGGCTCGTGGTGTCGCTCGACACCGACTGGGACCCGGAAGGCCGCTGGATGGCGGACTTCGAGCCACTGTGTCCACTGATCGACTTCCTCTTCGTCAATGACGAAGAAGCAGGCCACCTGACCCAGACCAACGTCCCAGCGGAGATTGCCCGGTTCTTCCAAGCGCGAGGGATCGAAGTCGTCGTGCTTAAGAGGGGCGCCGCCGGCTGCGCAATCTTCACGCGGAAAAGGGAGTTTCCGCTTCCTGCCTACGATGTCACCGCCGTCGACACGACCGGGGCGGGAGACTGCTTCTGCGGAGGGTTTCTCGCCGGGCTCTGCCGGGGGTTAAGCCTCGAAGAGGCGGGGTGGTTGGGGAACGCCCTGGGGGCTTGCAGTGTTCAGAAGGTCGGGGGCACGGACGGGGTGCTGCGGTACGAAGAGACGGTTGAGTGGATGGCCTCAGCGGACGCCCGGGTGGGGTGAGGGCACTGGCCTCAGCCGGGCTGCGCTCCTGCGATCCCAACGGAACCGACGAACCGAAAAGTAGGGGTACGGCATGCCGTACCCGGCTGCCGCAACACGCCGCGGACCCACCCTTCGTAGGGGCGGACCGCTGCGTCCGCCCAAATGCCGCAACGGGCACTCCCGCTCGTTGGCCGGTCCGAATCCGCGCCCAGTCTGGAGGCGTATGTCACGCCTCGGGGCTACTCTACCTCAACGGATCGCACTCTCAGGCGATCGCCCGGTCGATCGACTCGATCTTGTTCGCGATCGGGTCCATCAAGCGGCCGATGGATCGCTGTAAACGCCGAAAGATCTGGTCGGGCGGCTTGCCGGCGTCGATGGTGGTGAACTTATACTTGTCCGCCATGTCGTCGAGAGCCTTGATCACGCGCCCTTGGTAGCGCACGAAACTCTCATAGCGGTCGCGGCCCAGCGGCACGTCCATGCCACTCTCCCAGTACTCGAACGTCCCGCGTCCGACCACCACGCGGGCGACCAGGTCTTCGACGTCCGCGCGAAGGTAGTAAACGGCGTGCGGCACGAGCGCCGTTCCGGCGACGACCTCTTCAATCCATCGCGGATCCTGTCCGCGCGCAATCGCCCGCGCCATGAGCGAGTAGATGTAGCGGTCGGTCAGTACGACGAAACCGGCCCGCAAGGCGGGGATGATCTCGTTCTCGAGGCGGTCGGCGATGTCGGTGGCGTAGAACAAGGTCATCGTTGTGGGGCCGAGGGTGTGTCCCTCCTTGGCCTGCTTGATGCCTTGTTTCGTCAAGGCCGAGCGGGCCATGCCGGTGTCCATCACCGCGTGGCCGTGTTGCTGGAGCCAGAAGCGAAGTTGGGTCACCTGGGTCGACCGGCCAACGGAGTCCGGTCCCTCGATGACGATCAGCTTGCCTCGCAACTCCGAGGTGTCGATCCCCGGAATCGGCTCGCTATAGAACTGCAGTGCCCGCTTGGAGCCCATACTCCCTTCCCACAGGTACGCGGAGCACGCCGTTGCGCAGGCTGGTTCCCAAGTGCCTCAGCACGATCGATCGCATCTGCTGTTGCTGTTCTTCAATCGATTGCGTGGCATAGATGATGTGAAAACCCATCTCCGCGGCCATCGCGTCATACTCATCGAGAATTCGGCTCTGGAAAATACGAAAACTCTCTTCTACATCGCGGCTCAGCCCGAGGTCCATGCCGGCTTCGTAGTACTTGATAGCGCTGCGGCCGCCGAGAATACGGTCTAACGCAACGTCGAGAGGCACACGGAAATAGAAGGCCAAATTCGGCCGCACCGCGAAGCGATAAAGGTTGCGTACCCACTGGCGCGTGACGCCTCGCGCGACGTCGCGCGCAAAGGCCGTGTACGCATAGCGATCAGCGCACACCACCGCACCTGCCTTCAGCAAGGGCAAGATATAACGCTCCAAACGATCGGCGAAGTCCGTGGCGTGGATCAAACTGAACGTCGTCGGCGTGAACATCTGTTTCTTCTTGCCGCGACGCGTGGTGCCGCGCACCAGATCCGACGAGTTCCATTCGCTGAAAGCGACGGCGAGTTCTTGCGACCGCAACCACTGGCTGAGTAGGGCCAACTGGGTGGATTTACCCGACCCGTCGATTCCCTCGACGATGATCAATTTTCCTTTGTAACGGTTTTGTAAGAATTGAGCCATCGTCTTGAGACAACGTGTCGAGGCGCAAAAACGCGTATTATATCATTCCATGTCCCGATATGGAGCGGTGGATATCGGCAGCAACTCCGTTCGGATGCAAGCAGCCGAAGTCGGCCCCGGAGATACTATCGAAATTTTAGCAGAGGACCGCCAGGTCACCCGGTTGGGTGAGCGGGTCTTCCAGAGCGGAAAGATCCGATCCGAAGCGATCGAGTCGACCGCGGACGCGCTCCGCCGCATGGCAGCGACCCTCAACGAGCTTCAGGTCGGCCGGATACGCGCGGTCGCGACCAGCGCCGTGCGGGACGCCCGCAATCAGAAAGAGACCATCGAGCGGGCCTCCGAGGCGATTGGCGCCGAAGTGGAGGTGATCTCCGGTCAGGAGGAGGCGCGGCTGATCCACCTGGGCGTACAGAGCCGTTGGCCGCACCCCAAGCAAGACATCCTCGTCATCGACATCGGCGGTGGCAGCGCCGAGCTGATGCGGGGGAGCCGCGGCCACCTCGCCGGCGGCTTCTCGAAACCACTGGGCGCGGTTCGGCTCGCCGAGACATTTCTTAAGGACGACCCACCCACGCCGCCGCAGCTTCATCGGCTCGATGAGTACATCGAGCAAAAAATCGCGCCTGTGTTGAGCCGCATCGGAGGCGAGCGTCCTGCCCGCACGATCGCCACCGCGGCCACGGCGTCGGCGGTGGTCTGCGCCGTCCATCGCGTGCCGCGAGCGCGGCGTGATCTGGTGGACCGGCTGCGCATTTCGCGCAAGCAACTCGTGGAGCTTTACGAGATGATGTCCCGGCGCAGCCTGGCCGAGCGGCGGGAAGTGCCCGGCATCGGGCCGCGCCGCGCCGAGGTGATCGTGGCCGGATTGGCCGTCCTTCGGCGGGTGCTCACGGACTTCGGGCTACCGTCGTTCTACTACTCCGCGGCGGGCGTCCGAGACGGCCTGATCTCCGACATGGCGCAGGACGGCGCCGAGAGCCGGGCGGACGCGCTCGACGAAGAGCGCCGGGAAGTGGTTCGTTCCATGGCGCGCCGCTACGGCGTGCCGCTCAAGCACGTCGACCGGGTGGCTTCCCTGGCCGGCAGGCTTTTTCACGCGCTGCGGCCGGTGCACGGGCTGCCTGCGTCGGCGGGACGCTCGCTCGAAGCGGCGGCGTACCTGTACGATATTGGTCATTTTGTCAGCGATACGCGCCATCACCGCCACACGTACTATCTGGTCGCCAATTCCGACATCTCCGGCTTCAGCAATCGCGAGCGCTTGGTGATTGCGAACCTTTGCCGCTATCATCGGAAGGCGTTGCCGTCGGAGGAGCACGAAAACTTCCGCGCCCTCAGCCGAGACGAGAGGAAGACCGTGATGCAACTGATTCCGCTGCTGCGGCTCGCCGACAGCCTTGACCGCAGCCGCGAGCAGCGCGTCGTGGACGTGCAGGTGCGGATCCGGAAGTCGAAGGTGGAGTTGTATTTGCAGTCTTCGAAAGACGTGGATCTCGAGCAGTGGGCCGCGCAGCAAGTGGAAGGCCCGTTCGAGCAGGTGTACGGAGCCACCCTCGCCGTGCTGCAATCGGCATAAGACGGATCACGAAGCCATGACTCGCGAGTCACAACTCGACATCAAGCAATACGCCGCCCAACAGGGCGCGGCGCGGCTCGACCGGGTAATGTACCAAACCAGCCGCAACCGCAAGGCGCACGACGCGGATGCGGTGCATGACTTGCGGGTGTCGATCCGGCGCCTGGGTGCGTGTCTTGCCGTCTTCCGGCAGTTCTTTCCCGCGAAGGCGTCGAAGCGAGCGCGAAAGCGGTTCAAAGAAGCACTGGCGTTGGCCGGCGAGGTGCGTGACCGCGACATCGCGATCGATCTCGCCCGACAGGCGGGGCTACCAGCCGAGGGGGAGTTGGTCAAGACACTGGTAGGGCAGCGGTCCCTCCACTCGAAGGAGCTTAGGCGGCTATTGAAGCGCTGGAGCAAAGCAGGCGTGGCCGAGAAGTGGCGAACACGCCTGAAGCTGTGAGTCGTCCCATGGGCAAGCCAAAGATCACGGTGAGTTGGGCGGTCAAGAAAAACGCGGCCCAGAACGCAGCCCGAGTGCTGCCGGCGTTGGTGGAGGAGGTCTTCCGAGCCGGCCGCAAGGTTGCCCGCCCTGACTCGCCCAAGAAGCCCCTGCATCAATTCCGCCTCGCCGTCAAGCGCTTTCGATATACGCTCGAGCTGTTCCGCCCGTGCTATGGCCCGGTGCTCAAGCGGCGTCTCGACGCGCTCAAGGTGCTGCAAGACTTTCTGGGTGAGATCAACGACTGCGAGATGACCCTCGGCATGCTCGAGAATGCCGAGTTGACCGGGCTCGAAGAGTCAGGCCCGCTGCGGGACTTCGTCGCGGCGCGCATGCTGGCCAAGCGAGACGCCTTTGTGACCCACTGGCACGAGACCTTCGACCGGCCCGGCGAGGAAGCCGCTTGGGCCGGGTATTTCAGGCGATTCGCGCACTAGCCGGGTTGTACCATAGCGGCACGCCGTTTCCCGCTCACACTCAGAGCCGCGGGCGTGAGCCTGCGTTGAGTCCGCGCCATGTGGCGATACGGTCATTCTGGTTCGAGAAATCGCAGGCGTACCGGCAACGCGGATTCGCTCCGTCGCAGCTCAACGCAGGCTTACGCCTGCGGCTCTGAGTGTCGTTTGGGGCTACCCGATCACACGGCAGTATCTGCGCACCGCCGCCTGGCAAATCTCTTCCTGCCAACAAAACACGCTATATTGCGGTATTCCAAGCCCCAAGCCGTTGGTCCGGCGAACACGCCAGCCCGGCCCACCTACAACCAAAAATGCCGAACGGATCTGAACTTTTCATCGCCAGCTTGAAGCAGCTCGGCGTCTCACACATCTTCACGTTGGTCGGAGACCATCTCAACGAAATCCTGCGCGTCGCCGAGCGCGAAGGGATCACGCTCGTTGATACGCGCCATGAGTCGGCGGCGGTCCATATGGCCGACGGCTGGGGACGCATCACGCGCACGCCCGGCGTGTCGATGGTAACCGGTGGCCCGGGCCACACCAACTCGATCAGCGGTATCGCCACCGCGCACACCACCGGCAGCCCGATCCTCGCCGTTAGCGGCATGAGCAGTTCCAAAGCGCGCGACCGCTTTGGGTTCCAGGACATGGAGCAGCTCGGCATGGTGCAGTCCATCACCAAGTACGCCGCCGTGCCGGCCGACGCGGGGCAGATCCCGTTCCACGTACGCAAGTCGTTCCAGGAGGCGCTGTCGGGACGCGCCGGCGCCGCCCACCTCAGCGTTCCCGTCGATCTGCTCACGGCCCAGGTGGAGCAACACTACCCGCTGCCGAGCGGGCCGGTGGAAGTGCGTCGTCCAGGGCCGGACCAGGCCGAGATCAACCGGCTGATCGACCTGCTCGATGGCGCGGAGCGACCGGTCGCGATCGCGGGCAGCGGCGCTTGGTGGGCGGACGCGGGCGAGGAGCTGCAGAGCTTCGTCGAGAAGACCTCGCTACCGTTGTTCACGGTGTGCCTGGCGCGCGGCGTGGTCTCCGACGACCACCCGCTGTGTTTCGGCTACGCCGACCCGACCCTCAGCCGCGGCGCGGCCAAGGCGTTCAAGGACGCGGATCTAGTGATCGTGCTCGGTAAGAAGCTCGACTATCGCCTTCGTCTGGGCGGGGCGCAGCTTTTCTCACCGGAGGCCAAGTTCGCGCAGGTCGACATTCACCCCGAGGAGCTGGGGCTCAATCGGCGGTTGGAGGTGGGCATCCAGTCCGACGTCAAGCTGGCGCTCACCGCTTTGCTCGATGCCTGGGGCAAGCGGCCGACGCCGGACCGCTCGGCGTGGCTAAACGAGGTCCACAAGGCCTCCGATGCCTGGCAGGCGGAGCTGGAGTCGATCGCCGCGAAACCGTCGAGCCCGATGCACCCGCTGCACCTTTACTCAGAAATGCGCGACTGGCTCCCCGAGGACTCGACCCTGTGCTGGGACGGCGGCGATTTCGTCCACTGGGGCCGTTGCAGCATCCCCACGCGTAAGCCGATGCACTGGCTGCGGCTGGGTGCGTTGGCCGGGATGGGCGCGTGCTTCCCGATTGCGTTGACGGCGCAGATCTTGCGGCCGAACTCGCGCGCCATTGTCATCAGCGGCGACGGCTCGCTCGGGTTTTACGCGGCCGAGATGGATACGGCGGTACGCTTCGGCCTGCCGGTGATCATCATCGTCGGCAACGACGGCGGTTGGGGCATCGAGCGCGAGTTGCAGCTCGGCACCTATGGCGGCGACAAGACGGTGGCCTGCGAGCTGATCCGCACGCGATACGACCTGGTGATGAAGGCCTTCGGCGGCGACGGGGCGTACGTCGAGAGGCCGGAGCAGATGCGTCCCGCGCTCGACCGGGCCCTCAAGAGCGACAAGCCGTTTCTGATCAACGTTGAGATCCAGGGCGCTCGCTCGCCGTTCACGCAGTATCAATTGGCGGGCAAGAAGAAGACCATCACCTGAAGAAGCGGCCCCGCCATTGCCTCTCAGAGCCGCGGGCGTTAGCCTGCGCTGAGCCCCTACGAATCGGCCCTCCAGCCACTCTGGCGCGACGAAACAACAGTTGGCCGACGTGCAGTACCCGCCTAAGCCGGTACATCTCAACGCAGGCTCACGCCTGCGGCTCTGAGTTTGGTTTGGAGGTACTCGGCGTTGAGACCGTACCCGCCGGCGATACGGTCACTTTGGCACGCGGCTTCCGCTCTCGATTTGCCGCATGCGCCGCTCGAACGCAGAATGAGAACGTAGCCTTACTTCGGGAGGTTCCGCATGCTCTTCGACCCCATGTATCTGCTCTTCATGCTGCCCGCGCTGGCGCTCTCGGCCTGGGCCAGTTTTCAAACCAAATCGGCCTTTGACAAGTACTCGAAGGTACGCTCGGGGACCGGCTACACCGGCGCTCAGGCCGCCCGCGTCATGCTCGACCGCGAAGGCCTGCACGACGTGAAGATCAACCGCACGCACGGCTTTCTGTCGGACCATTACAACCCCGCGACACGCGGC
>JAKZVK010000038.1:0-12906 GCA_047516085.1 Bryobacterales bacterium | reverse complement strand
CCACAACAGCGTCAGCAGCGCATAGCACGGGCCCGTCATCAAGCCGGCCCAGCGCAGGTCGCCGATCCGCTTCAACATCATGAACTTGGTGATGGCGTGCGGCTGGCCGACGCCGCCGATGACGAACAACAGGAACCAGCTCAGAGCCGCGGTGGGTCCGCGGGAGCCCCAGGGGCCGAGGAAGGTCGGGTCGAGGTCCCAGAGGGTGGTCCCAATCTCGTTGACACCGCCGGCGGCGTCGATCGCATACCAAAAGACCGCCAGCGAAGCGCCGATCATCAGTATTCCTTGGAAAAGGTCGGTGTACACGCCGGCAATGATTCCCCCCGCAATGCTGTAGAAGGCGAGCACGCCGAGGCCGATCGTCAAGGCAACCGGCAGGCTGACGTCGAGCACGGCGACCAGCACGAGGCCGATGGCCATCACTTGTGTGCCGAGATAGCCGAGCACGCCGAGCAGGATCGCCAGCGCCATCGAGAAGCGGGACCAGCGGCCTCCGTAGCGGGCCTCGACCGCGTCGGGTAGGGTCAGGATCTCGCGGCTCTCGGCCATCAGCCGCAGACGCTTGCCGACCATCGTTGCGCCGAGCGGCATGGAGAACGTCGCGGCGAAGGTGATCCAGAACGAGCTGGCGCCCGATTCGAAAACCAAGCCCGGGCCGCCAACGAAACCGAAGCCGCTCATGATGCTCGACATCGTGGCGAGCACCACCACCAGCGGCCCCAGACTCTTGCCGGCGAGAAAGAAATCCGCGCTGTTGCGGGTGCGGCGCATTGCCCACGCGCCGATCCCGAAGCAGACGATGAGGTAGCCGACGACGCAGAAGATGATGAGGGGCGCGGCGGCGACAGGCATAGAGTAGGAGTGGGTTAGTCGGTCTGTTTTCAGTCAGCCGGGTTTCAGTTGCCCCGGTTTTGTTCAGCAGGGTCGCGGCGCGCGAAGTCCGCTAGGAATCGCTCGAGCTTCTCACGCGGCAGCACCGAACGCTCGAATACGGCGAAGTACAACACGCCGATCAAGTTGCCCATCGGCCAAATGCCGTAGATCAGAAACGCCGTGCTGACCGGCGTTCCAAGCACGAGCACCGCGTCGCCCTCGGTGCGCTCGGTGAGCAGGATGGCCGCGAAGAGCAGCAAATTGACGGCGGCCATCACGTACAGGGCGGTGCGAATCGGCCCGCGGCCCGCATCGCGTCCATGGCCGAGCGCGGCGCAGAGAAAGAGTAGCGGCCACAAGGCGAAGCCGAACCACTGCCACAAGCCGAGCAGGCCAAGAACGAGAGCGACGGCGCAGACGGCGCTGATGGCGAGGACGAGCTTGTTGTTGTCGTGTGGCACTTGGCTGCTTCGTGCTGCCGCGGGTTGTTCTCGTCTTCGTCGGCGGGGAGAGCGGCGGGGCCGACCGTCCATCGTAGCGCAGTACAGCGTTTTGAGAAGTTCGGTCACGTTTCCGACAGGGGCGTTTGGCTCAAGGCTGCTTCGCGGCCGGCTCGGAGGTGGCAGAGTGCGTTTCCAGGACAGGATTCGCTGGGGCGGGACAAGAGCCGAGCGGGGCTCGGCTCGGCACGCCACGGGCGCGCGCCACGTTGCGGGCGACCGGCGTGGGTTGATGAACCGAGGTCAACAGGGGATTGGTTGGCCACCACGGACCGACGACCCCGCGCCTTGCGGCAGGCGGGCACGGCATGCCGTGCCCCTACATTGAAGACCCCAACGTAAATCGTGTTTGCGAGGCAGGCTACTTAGCTGCTGCCCGAGCCGCTTTTGCCAGGGGGCCGCTTCAGCACTTCGAGATGGTGTATGTAGGCCGACCGCGCCGCGATGAAATCCCGGTGGTCGAGCCGGAGCTCCTGGCTGATGCGGCGAATCTCGTTGTCTTCCGCAGTCGAGATCGACTGGTCCGCCGACGACACGGCGAACAGGCAGCTCAACAGGGCCACCTTCTGGTCACGCGATGCGATGCGGTTGAATTCCTTGGTGACGACGAAGTTCTCGGTCGAGCCGAACAGAACGTTCTGCGTCTTGGCCAATTGGACTACGAGGATGGCCTGCTCCTCGGGCAACCCGCCCATGTCTTCAACCAGCCGCTCCATCTCGCGCGTCTCCTCGTCGCTGATCTCCATGTCGGCGTGCGCGACGCGCCCGAGAACGTAGGCATATCCGGCGATGTAGCGCGCCTGGTCGCGATCCATCTTGTCGAGTTGCTCGGTGATTTTGCGCACCGTCTCGGACGGAGTTTCGCCTGGCTCTTCCCAGGGGTCTTTCTTGTGGATGCCGAACAGTTCGAGAATGCCCATGGCGTTGTGTCGGGGAGTGTGTCCCGCAACTCAGGATATCGTTCCGCCCGGCGCGTCACAAGCGGCGGTGGGCGGGAGTACCGGGGCTCGGACCCGTGGTTGGATGCGGCAGGTTGCGCCGAGGAGGAACCGCGGACTTCCGTCCGCGGCTCGGAAGCTTCGATGGCGCGGTTGCGACAGGCCGGGCATCAAGCCGATTCGTCAGAATCCCTGCGTACGGATTTGGGTCCGTGTGCCCGGACTACGGATCGAGAATCTGCAATAGTATCATTGCGGTGGGTTGCAAACGGAGGTTGTCTCGTATGGATCGTCGTTCGTTTCTGGCTTCGGGTGCGGGCGCGTGTCTGTGGGCCGTGCAGGGCAGGGCCGCGCAGCCCAGGCGTATTGGCGCGGTCATCACCGAGTACCGCGAGAACTCGCACGCCGACGTGATCATCGGCAAGTATCTCGAAGGCTACAACCAGGACGGCAAGCCGCCGGGCCCGCGGTCGAAGATCGTCTCGATGTATACGGCGCAAGTTCCCGACAACGACATGAGCCGCGACAAGGCAAAGAAGCATGGCGTGCCGATTTTCCGAACGATCTACGAGACGCTGACCCTCGGCACGCGCAAGCTCGCGGTGGATGGCGTCCTGCTCATCGGCGAACATGGCGACTACCCGCTGAACGACAGGGGGCAGAAGCTCTATCCGCGCTTCGAGCTATTTATCGAGATAGCCGACGTCTTCCGGCAGACGTCGCAATCGGTGCCCGTATTCAATGACAAGCACCTCTCCTATAGCTGGATCAAGGCGAAGCGCATGGTCGAGATCTCGGAGGAATTGCGCTTCCCGATGATGGCCGGCTCGTCGGTACCGGTGAGCCATCGCGATCCTGAGATCGACCTGCCGTGGGGAGCGACGGTCAAAAGGGCGGCCGCCGTCGCCTATGGCGGCAAGGAGGCTTATGCGTTCCACATGCTCGAGTCGTTGCAGTCGATGGTCGAGCGGCGGCGGGGTGGGGAAACGGGTGTCGCGTCGGTGGAGTGTCTCGACAACGACGCCGTATGGACTTATCTCGACCGGACGCCGTGGGCGCGGCGGTTGATGGAGAGCGCCGTCTCGCGAAGCAAGAGCCGCCAAGCGGGTGAGCTGAAGGACATCGTCAAGCAGCCGACGGCCTACCTGGTTCACTACCGCGACGGGTTGGAGGCAGCGACGTTCATGCTCAACGGCGCCGTGCGCGACTTCACCGTGGCGGTCGACGTCGAGGGACGCAGCGAGCCGGTCTCGACGCTGATGTGGCTCGAAGGCGGCAAACCCTACCGGCATTTCGCCTGCCTGTCGAAGCAGATCGAGAAGATGTTCGAGAGCGGCCAGCCGACCTATCCGGTCCAACGGACGCTGCTGGTGAGCGGCGTGTTGGACTTCTGCATGGAGTCGCGCTTCCAGGGCTACAAGAAGCTCGAAACCTCGGAGCTTGCCGTGCGGTATCAATCGCCGGGCGAGTCGAACTTCTGCAAGGGGCCCCCGCCGTGGGCATAGGGATCGATCCGGATCACCTACGTGGCCCGTCGGGTGTGGCTCTGGACGCCGGACATCGTAGCATCGTAGTTGTGCATACCTTGCGGCTGACGGCGTCATGCTATAATTCGCGAGCGTTTCAGGCCATGGCAGCCCCACACCAAATCCGGCAGCTTGAGCCTTCTGCGGCGCCTGGTCGCCAGCTAGCGAGGAAGTTGAAAGATGCACAAACCGCTGAAGAGGCGGCGGCGGCGATCACCGACAAATCTCTGCCCTGGTTCCAAGTCCTGCTGCGCCATTTCGTTGCCCATACAAAGGAGCATTCAGATGTTAAGGCGTGCAGGGCTCTGCTGGGCCTGAATGCCGCCGACGTGAGGGCTGGATTGGACCCCACGGCCCAGGGGGTCCTAGCTCGGCTGTGCGATGGGTTTATACTGGAATGGATGCAGAAGCGCCGCGTGAGCGGTCCCGACCTGCCACACGTCGAGCCGCTCCCAAGTCCTGTCGCTGAGTCAGGACCGTGGGTTTCAGTGTTCGCCATTGTAGTCATCGCTTCGGTTGGAAGTTGGGCCGTTTTCACAAGCGTCATAAGCTTTGCGCCGAAGACCGCCTTGGGAGCGAGCCTGATTGCGTTCAGTCTGTACGCAATTGTGAAGGTCTTTCGCAAGAACGCGAAACAAGCCAACGGAAGTCAATAGCAGAGACGACCCCTGGTTAGAGAAAGTGGACATTGCGGACTGGAATCTCGAACTTGAAAAAGTCAAATTCAAGTACAAGGTTCGCTGTGCCGAGATAGACGCGCAGCGATCAAAGGATCTCCAGGGAGCTGCAACGAACAACCGGGTTGCGGTCCTCACCGCTTTCTCGGTCGTGGGCGCTGCGCTCGCGGGTTGGCTAGTGCCTGTGCAAGGAGCCGAACTTGTCAATCCCCTAGCCGCAATGATCATTGTGGTGGCATCGGTCATCCGCATTATCCACTTGCAAGATGAGGAACCCCAAATCAAAGCCGTGTCGAAAGAACGGCTTTCTCAACTCGAGAAGGACACGGAACACCACTTGAAGCAGCTTGAGCGGGTCGCAGACTTCATAGCCGATTCGTGAGCTAGCCGCGAAGCAAGAGCTCTTCTTCGGCTGGTTGGGTGTGAGCTGTCAGCCGCCCGCTAAAGGTACTGAGTCGCCGCACGAACCGGAGATCAACACTCGCCCCAAGAGATCCTCCATGCAACGTCGCACCTTCCTAACCTCCACCCTCGCCGCGACCCTTCTCGGCCCGCGCATGTCGGCCGCCGAGCCCAAGAAAGTCGCGGCCATCATGACGGTCTACCGTCCGAACTCCCACTCCGACGTTCTCGTCGGCAAGTACATGGAAGGCTGGCTGCAGAAGAACCAACCCCCCGGCCCTCGCTCGAAGCTCGTCTCGATGTACACCGCGCAAGTCCCCGACAACGACATGAGCCGCGCTATGTCTGCGAAGCACGGCGTCCCGATCTACCGCACGATCTACGAGGCCCTCACCCTCGGCACCGGCGAGCTGGCCGTTGACGGCGTCCTACTCGTCGGCGAGCACGGCGACTACCCGATGAACGACAAAGCGCAGAAGCTCTATCCGCGCTTCGAGCTGTTCCTCGAAATCACCGACGTCTTCCGCCAGACAGGCCGCGTGTGTCCTGTATTCAACGACAAGCATCTCTCCTACAACTGGCTCAAAGCCCGCCGCATGGTCGAGATTTCGCGCGAGATGGGCTTCCCCATGATGGCGGGATCGTCGGTGCCGGTGAGCCACCGCAAGCCCGCTATCGACTTCCCCTGGGGCGAGCGCGCCACAAAAGCCGTTGCCATTAGCTTCAGCGGACTCGACATCTACGGCTTCCATCTGCTCGAGTCGCTGCAGTGCATGGTCGAGCGGCGCCAGGGAGGGGAGTCGGGCGTCAAGGCCGTTCAGTGCCTGCAGCACGACGCGGTTTGGAACTTCCTCGACACCACGCCGTGGGCCAAGCGCCTGTTCGACCGCGCCATCTCGCACAGCGAGACTCGGCAACCCGGCAACCTGCGCGAGTTGGTCAAGGAGCCTGCCGTCTTTTTGGTGGACTACCGCGACGGGCTTCAAGCAGCGGCCTTCCTGCTAACGGGCGGCGTACGCGACTTCACCGTAGCGATTGACGTCGAGGGACGCAGCGAACCTGTCTCGACCCTGATGTGGCTGCAGAGCGGCAAGCCTCACCGCCACTTCGCGTGCCTGGTGATGAACATCGAGAAGATGTTCGAGACGGGCGACGCCACCTACCCGGTCGAGCGCACCCTGCTCACCAGCGCGACTCTCGACTTCGCTCTCGAATCGCGATTCCAGGGCTACAAGCGTCTCGATACACCGGAACTCGCCGTCCGCTACTGGGTGCCCGAACGCTCGCACTTCTGCAAGGGCGCGCCGACAACCGAGCCGCCCGCCAGCTCTTAGCCGGCCCCACTTCGGGTGTTCGTCCCATCTGCATGGGCCGCCTACGCCGAATCACCCTCACGGTCGCCGCTCCCTTGGTGGGCGCGGTGTTGTCGCTTGCCACTGCCGAGATCCTGGTTCGGGCTCGCGGTCACGGCACGTGGCAACAAGGCGAAGCAGCTCAAGAGCTTATGGCAAAAGGAATCCGCTCCACGATGTTGCGCGTGGCTCGGCGCTGCCAACGTGAATCGAACGCGGCTACGGCGCGACGTTCTCGAAGCGCTCGGGCTCAGGTGGTGTTTTCCACCAGGTGATATGAATGCGCGGGTAGTCCGCGCGGAACACTTCGACGGCTTGCTGCGTGACCTTCGAGCCGCCGAGGAAGAGTTGCTTCAGGTTCGGCAGGCCGGCCAGTTTGGGGAGAGCGGCGTCGGTGAGGGAGGTCTCCGACAGGTCGAGCGCCTCCAAGCTTTCGATGGCGGCCAAGTGAGCCGCCGCGTCGTCATCGACCTTTTCTACCTGCCACAACCGCAGGGTGCGTAGCTTCGGCAGTTTCGCGAGGGATGCCAGGCCGCGACTCGAGACCGGAGTCCGGCTCAGGTCGAGCGACTCGAGGTTCACGAGCGCTTCGAGCCGCGCCAGCCCGCGATCGGTGATCTTCGAGTCGCGCAGGTTGAGGGTTTCGAGTGCGGTGAGCACCTCGATAATTTCAAGGTTGAAGTCCGAGAGCGCCAAGCCCCACAGGCCCGAGTCGGTGCGCTGCAAGCCGCCGACGTCGAGGTGCTTGAGCGACGGCAGCAGCTCGAGCAACGGGAGCGAGACGCCGCTCATCTTGTTGCCTGCGAAGCCGAACGATTCGAGTTGAGCCAACTCGGCCAAGTGCTCGAAACCGTCGTCGGTCACGCGGCTGAAACCGACGTCGAGCGACTTGAGCGTCGTCAGGTTGCCAACATGCTCGAATACGCGGCTCGTCACTTTGGTGCCGCGCAGGTTGAGGTGTTCGAGCTTCTTCCAGTGCTTGACATGCGCGACGCCCCCGTCGGTGATGTACTCGGTGTAGTAGAGGTTGAGATCGACGACGTTCTCGAGCGGCTTGAGTTGTTCGAGGCCCAGGTCGGTGATCCAGGTATGGGCGAGAGTGATGCGCGAGAGGCGGGGCAGTTGGGCCAACTTCTCGAGGTCGGCGTCGGTGATCCAGGTCGAGGTGAGGTCGGCTTCGGTGATCCGGCCCGCCGCGTCGCGGGTGAAGGTTCCACCTTCGGAGTGAATCCAAGCGGCGATGTCTTCGGGGCTGAGGTGGGCGGCTGAGGCAAGGGGCAGGAGAGCAAGCAGCGCTGCCCTGAGCAAGAACAGGATCGAGAACAGAGGGGCGCTGCGCTGACAGTTGCCGCTCTTGATTGGGTGTGGCGCATGCCTCCGGCGGGCAGGACCGGCGTCCGCTCCGGTCTCCTCCACGTGGCGGCAGCAGCGTGCCAGGGCAGGCAGAGAACGTCGGCCCGGAGGTCGACGCTTCAGGCCGGAAGGCCTGCGCCACAGACGGCGTAGCTGGGCACGAGGGTCCGTGCCGGACCGCTCCCTTACGGTCACGGCTCGGTTACAGGTCATTAGCTTCTCCGGCGATTCGGGAGCGCGGAGTCGCGGTCCCAGATGACGTCGCATTGCGGGTACTTGACCTTGAGCTTTTGATGCGCCTCTTCGGTGACGAGCGTGTGATAGAGGTTGAGGACCCGAAGCTTGGGAAAGTTCAGCAAATGCTCAAGGCCCTTGTCGGTGATCAGCGCGCTGTCGAGGCTGAGTTCTTCGAGATCCCGCAAGCCGGCGAGATGGCGCAGGCCCTGGTCGGTGACGTCGGTGTAGTCGAGGTTGAGATGCGTGAGCTTGTGAAACTTCCCGACGAAGTAAAGGTCAGCATCCTTGAGGCGCGTTCGTACGAGGTCGAGACGCCGCAGGTTGGTGAGCGCCTCCAAGTGGCACAGCGAATCGTACTTGAAGCGGGTGTAGCTCAGCGACAAAGCTTGCAAGTTTGCCACGTTGCCGAGATGTTCGTAGCCTTCGGATTGGATATCGGTGCCGGTAACGTCCAGCTCATCCAAGCCACGCAGCTTGGCCACGTGCCGCAGGCCGTCGTCGGTGATATCGGTGTAGGCGATGGAGAGCTTCTTGAGCCCGGCGAGCCGCGGCAGAACCGCCAAGCCGTCGTCTTGCACGGGCGAGCCGAGTAGGCTCAACTCGACCAATCGCTGGAGCCCCTTCAGGTGATCAAGCCCGCTGCCCTCGATGAGCGTGCTCTCGAGCCGCAGCTTCCGCAAGTTCCGCAGCCCGCCGAGGTGCGCGACGCCCGCGTCGGAAACGATCGTGTTGCTGAGATTCAAATCCGTCAGGCTTCGCAGGCCGGCGAGATGCTCGACGCCGAGATCACCGATCTCTGTGACACTGAGGTCGAGCCTCCGCAAGCCGGCCAGGCCCTTCAAATGGGCGATCTGCGCGTCAGTGATGCTGGTCGACGCAAGGGATATCTCCCGCACCGAGTCCGCTTCCATCACAGCCTCGCCGCCTAGCGAACGCACCCAAGCGGCAATCGACGATTCGCCCGCAGCCTGTGGGCCTTCGGCCGCGATCCCTGACGCCGACGCCCGCAGCGCCACGTCGAGGAAGACGAAGCGCGCGTCCGGCAGGGCCGTCCGTAGACTCTCGATGCCCGCGCCGGTCGCGCGCGAATAGCGTAGGTCGACTTCGCGCAGGTTCGTCAGCGCTTTGAGGCGTTCGAGTCCGGCATTGCTGACCTTGGTGCGGTAGAGGTTGAGGACTTCGAGGTCCTTCATCTCTTCAAGATGATCGAGGCCGGCGTCGGTGATGTCGGCGCCGAGAAGGTTCAGCTTCTTCAAACTCGTGAGGCCGCGAAGGTGCGCCAGGCCCCGTTCCGTTATCTGCGTGCCCCGCAGGTTCAGTTCTTCGAGCCCGGTGAGATGGCTGATTGAGCGAAGGCCCTCGTCGGTCACGAGCGTATCGCCGATCCAGAGCTTCTTGAGTTCGGTCATGCCCTCGAGGCCCTGCAGTCCCTCATCATCAAAGGGCGTAAAGGTGAGATCGAGGGCGCGGAGGTTGCGGAACGGGGCAAGAGTATGTCCCTCGACCTTGGTGCGGCGGACGCGGATCTCTTTGAGGTTAGTCAGCGGAGCGATCTGCTCGAAGCCCTCATCGTAGAAACGAATGTAGGCCAGGAAGCTATAGCTGAACGTCAGCTTTTCCAGGGTCGACAAGCCGGCGATATGGCCGAGGTCTTTGCTCTGGTCCTTATTGGCACCGGCGCGTGGGTTCCACATCGGCCCCGGGAGGTGCAGCTCCCTCAGGACTTTGAGATCACTCAGCCGCGACAAGTCGGGCGGGTCGATATTGCATCCGACGAGGTTGACCACGCTCAACCGAAAATCCGCGGCAGGCAGGCCATCGACCGTACGGAGGACGCCGGGACGGCCTTCGAGCTCGACAGCGCCGCCCAAGCGAATCGCCCACTCCGCGACCGTACGATCCACCGCCTCGGCCGCCAGCGTAGCGCTCAAGGCCAGGGCGAGGATTAGGTAGCGAAGAAGTGGTGTCGCCAGTGCCATGCGTTCCCTTCAACGTTACCAGACGGACATCAAGCAGACGGCACCGAGCGCGCCCCGCCGGGCCCCGCCGAATTCGTGCCGGCGGATACAGGACCGATTACCTACAACGTTGGAGCGCGGATGCCGAAGCGATACAGGATGCCGGGCGTGAAGCCAAAGTTGCCTTGGCGTTTGCTGCCGAAGCTGGTAATCAAATACTGCGGCTGGACGCGCCAAGCCAACTGCGGAGTGATGTTGACATCGAACGCCGCGCCGATCGCCATCGAGAACTTCGTGTTCTTGAACGAGTATCGTGTAGCGGTGTCGTCGACGGTAAACGTGTCGGGCTTGGCGTTGCCGCGCGAAGCGCCGAACAACGTCCGCGCCGATGCGGCGAATCTCTTGGTGCGGACGACGCGCACTTCCGGCCCGCCCAGGTAGCTCCAATGCGTCAGATCGACGCTCGTGGTCTCACCGAATCCGCTCCGCGGCGTGGCATTGCCATACTGGTTGCTGACATCGGCAGCGAACCCTATCCATTCGTTGTAGTAACCGGTAACGGCAATGTTCCAACCATTCATGCGAGTCTTATCGAACTCCACCCCGGGCTCGAGGCTGAGGGTCGAGTACCCGACTGCGACTTCGGCGGCGTATTGGTATTGCGCCGGCACGGCCGGAACGGCTACGAGGCAGGCAACGGCAACGATGATCCAGCGAACAACGGGAGCAGTTTGTCTGCGCTGCTTGAGGGGGGCGAGCATCTAGATCTCCGGCGGCGGCCGCCTTCGGCTTTCCTCCACAATGGAAAACAGGCGACGCCGCGATTGTTTCGGGACAGACTCCAAGTATATCCTCCCGTCAAAGGCAACGAAACAAGGCAGGCCCCCGTCGATTGATCAATGACTCTCTCCGCTGATGTGCCGGTGGCTGCCCGCCGCACGTTTGCGCGCGTCGACCTCGATACGGTCGCCCGCAACTACCGGCAAATCGAGGATGCGGCCGGGGTCACTGTCGGGGTCACGATTGTGGCGGTCGTCAAGGCGGACGCCTATGGCCACGGCGCAGCGGCAACGGCGCGCGCCCTGCACCAAGCCGGCGCGCGGCACTTCGCGGTGGCTTCGATCGAGGAAGGCAGCGAGCTGCGCGGCGGCGGGATCGAAGGTGAGATCCTCGTCCTCGGCGGCTTGCAACAGGGTGAGTCCGAGGCGGCGCGGACCCATGGCCTGACGCCTTTCATCCACGACGTGCAGCAACTCGCCCGTTGGGAAGCCGAGGCGGCGCGGGCCGGCGCGCGGCTGCCCTTTCACATCGAGGTCGATACCGGCATGGAGCGCCTCGGGTTTGGCGAACGCGACATCGGCGATCTGGCACAGCACCTCGACCAGGCAGCGCACGTCCGCCTGGAAGGTATCGGAACACACCTGGCGGCGGCCGAGGATTTCGACTCTCCGCGGACCGAAGAGCAGTGCCGCCGTTTTCAAGCCATCGTCGCCGACCTGGCCGTGCGGGGCATCCGGCCCAAGTACGTTCACATTGCCAACAGCGCGGCGATCGCCTATCGGCCCGAACTCGATTTCAGCCCAGGGCTTGATTTCAATATGGTGCGGCCAGGGCTGGCGCTCTTCGGCTACGTCAGCCGGGCGATTGGCAAAGCACCGGCCTCGCGGCTCGCCGTGAAGCCCGCCCTCGAATGGAAGGCGCGCCTAATTGCCATCCGCGACGTCCCCTCCGGTGCGCGGCTGGGGTACCACGGCACACATATCGCCTTCGATCCGATGCGAGTCGGCGTCGTTTCGATCGGATATGCCGACGGGTTTAGCCGCCGCATGTCCAACGGGGGTGAGGTTGTCGTGCGAGAGAAGCGCTGCCGGATCATCGGCCTGGTTAGCATGGACCTGACGCTGGTGGACCTGAGCACCGCGCCGGAGGCGGGCGTCGATGACGAGGTGACCCTCATCGGCCCGTCGATCGACGCCCAACAGATGGCGACCCGTTGCGGAACCATCCCCTACGAGGTGCTTTGCGGTATCTCCAAACGGGTGCCGCGGGTCTACGAGTAGCGTGTTTTACCCGCTGCCGGCCCGTGAGCACGCGGCGCTCTGCCACTGCCGGCGTTTCGCGACGTCACTCCAAGCGCATCTCGACAAGGTCCATGAACACGTCGAACGTGTTGAGCGTCCCGACCTTGGTGTCGGTCCTCTGGACGACGCTGTCGGCGGTCGGCACCGTGGTCAGCACCGTGAGTGTTCGGCGGTCGGCGGTTTTTAGCGATTCGTTGTTGCGGAACGCCTGGTGAATGTGGTCGGAAATCGGGAATGAGCCCTCTTCCCCGTTCGACGGCGAAGGCGTCCTGAAACTAACGTTTCCCGAGGCTCCTTGCCCGTTGACAAAGCGAACCTTCTGCCTGGAGACCTCCTTCACCAAAAGAAAAAGCCCGCGGCGCGAACGCCGCGGGCTTGGTTGATGATTTTCCGCTGGTCGAAGACTTAGAACAGAATCTTCACGCCGAACTGCATCTCACGTGGGTTGTCCAACGTCCAGGTGCTGTTGACCCTTCCGAAGCTGGCCGAACCCAGTCGAGTGCCCGGGTTGCCCATGTTCGGGTGGTTCGTGAAGTTGAAGAACTCAGCCCGGATCTGAAGTTCCAAACCGTCCTCTGTGAACCGATGCTTCTTGTTGATAGAGAAGTCCCAGCGCCGGTTCCCCGGTCCGAACAGCGGTCGAACGCCGGCCGTACCCAGCGTATATTGCGCCGGTGTGGCCCAAACGTTGTCTCCGGTGTTGAAGAAATCGCCGTCCCAACTCCGGGAGCCTCGCGACAAGTTGGCATCTCCGATAAGGTGGGGCACCAGTGTGAGGCGGTCCGAATTGGCGATGTTGCCGCCAGTCGAAGCGGTGATCGGGTTGCCCGTGCGCAGGACAACGATGCTGCTGATGTCCCAACCACCGAGAATCGCGTTCGCCGCCCCGTGCATGTCAGCCCCATACTGGCGGCCCCGGCCAAACGGCAGCTCGTAGATGCCCGAGAACGTAAAGCGGTCCGACAGATGCAGACGCGATGGACCTCGGTTCAGTTCGGGGTTGCCA
>JAKZVK010000037.1:0-2561 GCA_047516085.1 Bryobacterales bacterium | reverse complement strand
AGTCCGGCCGCAGGCCTAGGTCGCCGAGCGATCTGCGCGGCACGTTCTCGTCGAGACGCTCCAGAACCAGCTCGCGGATCATCCTGACGAAGTCAGGGTGGACGCCGACGGTCGCCGCGCGCACCATCTTCAGGCCGGCCTCCTTGGCCACCGCACGCGCTTCGGTGTCGAGATCGTAGACGACCTCCAGATGATCAGAGACGAACCCGATAGGCGCCACGACCGATGCTCGGCTGCGTCCCGACGCGGCTAGTTCCCTCAAGAAGTCACAGATGTCGGGCTCGAGCCATGGCTGCGACGGCGGCCCGCTGCGGCTTTGGTAAACCAATGTCCAGCGGTCTCGACCGAGTTCCCGCGAGACGAGCCGGGCGGCCTCTTCCAGTTGTTCCACATAGCGGGACGATTGGGCCATTGAAAGCGGGATGCTGTGGGCCGTGTACACCAGCTCCGCCGTCTCGCGTTCGGCCTCGGGCAGTTGGCTGATCGCCGCGCGGACGTTCTCGGCCATCGGCACGATGAAGCCCGGATGGTTGAAAAAGGCGCGCAGCTTGTGGACCTCGGGCGCGTCCGGTCCGACCTGCTCGCGAGCCACCTCAATGTCATCGAGATACTGCCGGCAGCCGGAGTAGGAGCTGTAGGCGGACGTCACGAAAGCAAGGGCGCGGCGAACACCGTCGTCCGTCATCTGCCGCAGCGTGTCGGCCAGCAGGGGATGCCAGTTACGGTTGCCCCAATAAACCGGCAGGGTGGGACCCTGGCGGGAGAACTCCGCCTCGATCGCGGAGATTAGCCCGCGGTTCTGGTCGTTGATGGGGCTCTTGCCGCCGAAGCCGTGATAGTGTTCGGCCACCTGCATCAGGCGTTCGCCGGGTACGTTGCGCCCGCGCAACACGTTCTCGAGGAAAGGGATTACGTCCTCGGGCCTCTCGGGCCCCCCGAACGAGAGCAGCAGAAGGGCGTCGTAGGAGTTGGCCATCGACGTCGGTTCAGTAGCGCCTGGGAAGCATCGGCGCGGGCATCGCTGCGCCGGCGCTCCCAGCGGGTACAGGGAACCCCAGCATATGCGTGTAGATTGAACCGCGCAGCCCCGGCGTCGCCGCCGCTTCTCAGTGCTGGGCGACCAGGCTGCCCGCCGACTCAAGCAGTGCCTTGGCCTTGGGTAGCAGCTCGAGCGCCTGTTGGACGATGGGGTCCAGGCTGTGCTTGACCCGCTGTCCCTCGTCCAAGTCGAACGCCGAGATGTACACTTCCGTCGTCAGCACTCTCTTGATGTAGTCGGTATTCTGGCCGAAACCCGCTTCTTCGAACTCAATCTTCTCACGGTAGAGAAATTGGCGGAACTCCTCGATAACAAGGTCGGTCACCTCCCAACTGGTGCCGAGGTCCTTGTGTTCGAGCGTGTACTCTTGGGCGAAGGTCTGGATGGCATAGTTTCGCGCCAAGTTGAGTTGAAAGTCGTTGAGCTTCGGTTCGGCGAGTCGGACGTCGGGCGTGATGCCTCCGCCACCGAAGACCCGGCGGCCGTTATCGGTCAGGCGTACATCGTCTGTTTCGGGCTCGTAGGCCTCGCTGCACGGGTCGGAATAGTACTTCCACAGCGACACGTCGTCAAAACTGCGTTGGATCAGGCGGCCCGTCGGCGTGTAGTAACGTGCAGTCGTCAGCAGTAGCCCTGCAGTCTCCGGCAACGGGAAGACGGTCTGCACCAGCCCCTTGCCGAACGTGGGCGTGCCGACGATCAGGGCGCGGTCGTGGTCTTGCAATGCGCCGGCAACGATCTCCGAAGCCGAAGCCGAGTCGCAATCGACCAGCACGACCATCGGGTAGACCTCGCCGCGATTGCCGTTCTTGACGTCGTACTTGCGCTCGTTCGACGAACGGCCGTGGTGCGAGACGATCAACTGGCCCTTCTCGAGAAAGCGGTCCGAGACGTAAACTCCCTCACTGAGCAGCCCACCTCGGTTGCGCCGCAGGTCGAGGACGAGCCCCTTCAACCGATCCCCTTTGAATCCCTCCAAGGCATCGTCCAACTCGCGGCCCGTGGTTTCGTTGAAGCGATCGAGCTTGATGAACCCTACGTCGGGCTTGATGAAGAACGATGACGAGATGCTGGGATAGTCGATCGAGGCCCGGACAACCTCCACCTGGATCATCCCGTCGACGCCCCGTCGATCGATACCGATTTTGACCTTGGTGCCGACCGGACCGCGTAAATTCTTGGCCACTTCGCCTACCGACAGACCCTCCATGGCTTCGCCATTGACTTCCGCGATGACGTCGCCCGGCCACAGTCCCGCCCGGTAGGCCGGCGTTTTCGGAAACGGCGCGATGACGACGGTGTTGCCGTTGCGGGGGCCGATCTGCATCCCGACACCCGCATAGTGGCCCTTCTGCTCACTGCGCAACTGGTTAAACGACTCGGGATCCACGAACTGCGAGTGTGGGTCGAGTGCGTGCAGCATGTTGGGCAGCGCCCCGTGGTAGATAACGTCTTCCGAGTCTACCGCTTCGGCGTAGTGCTGCTCGATGACGGCCAGCACCTTCGTGAAACTGTCGACGTT
>JAKZVK010000036.1:0-4757 GCA_047516085.1 Bryobacterales bacterium | reverse complement strand
CCTTCCGATAGAGTTCCACTGAGTACATCCCCACGCCTTCCATCAATCAGATGAAAGGCTATCAAGTGGCGGATTATTAAACCGCCCGCAGCCAGACTGCCCGGCCGCCTCAGTGGACCAGTATTGCGCCGCCGCTTACAGCCAGCCAACCGGACGCGTCCCTGACGCATCGCGCAGCACCTCCGTGCACCGCCTGATTTCTGCCCGCGCCGCGTCAGGGTCTCCCGCCGGCAGCGGCCGATCGTTCACCCACCCGTGCCCGACGATCTCATGCCCGGCGTCGGCCAGCGCCGCCACGACCGCCGGATGTTCCTCGGCCGCGAGTCCGTTGGTGTAGACCTGCCCCACGAGGCCGTATCCTTCGAGCAGCTCGATCAACCGCCAAGCGCCGGCTTTCCAGCCGTAGTCGCCAAAGGACAGTGAAAAGCAATCGGCCTGAAGCGTGGACACCGAAGTCGTGTACTGAGAGTGTTCCCCGAAAGCTTCCAACGCAAGCCCGAGAGATACCGCGATTTTGGCGTCATTTGGCCAGAGCCAAGGGCGCAAACCGAGCCGTGTCTCCGCCATGTCTTATCCCTCGCGATTGCCGGGCTACCTCAATGGTGGCCCAATCCGTGGCGAATGGCAATGTGGCGGGCGGACGCGCCGTGGCGGACGAGATCGCGCGGTGGCGGAAGGGGATTGGGCTATCCCGCTACGCCCAGGCGTTTGCCGAGAATGACATCGATTTCGACATTCTGTCTCGGCTGTCCGATGAGATCCTGAAGGAACTTGACCGCTTACTTGAGGATCGGGTGAGGCTGCAGGCCGCCAACAAAGCATGCGACAACGGCGCGAACCGCGCTAAAGTCATCTTGCCGGCACACCGACCGGCGCAAGGGGGGAGGTGACGATGCCAAACTGCGAAGCAAAATTCGTCGATGTCGATGGCGTTCGAACACGCTACTTCGACAAGGGCCAGGGCCCGACCTTGGTGCTGATCCACGGCGGTCATTTCGGGGCAACGACCTCGGCCGACGCCGCCGAGGACTGGGACCTCAATTTCGACGGTCTCGCCGAATGGGCACGGGTGATCGCCTTCGACAAGCTGGGCCAGGGCCATACCGGCAACCCGAAGGTCGACGACGACTACACCATGGCCGCGGTGGTCCGCCATGCCGCGGGCACATTGCGTGCGCTGGGCGTCGAAAACGCCCATCTGATCGGGCATTCGCGCGGCGGCTATGTGACCTGCCGCGTGACGGTGGATCATCCTGAGCTAGTATCGACGTGCACGATCATCAACAGCAACACATTGGCGCCGGGAACCGGGCGCAATGAATACGTCTTCGCCAACAATCCCGAGCCGATGCTGAGCCGGGCCGCCCAGCGCTGGGTGCTGGAGCAGTACTCCTACGATCCTTCTCACGTGAGCGAGGACTGGCTCGACGCTTTGGTCAAGATCACCGAGCGTCCGGAATATCGCCAAGGGGTCGCCAAGATGAACGAGGAAGGTTTTCTTTGGACCAAGTTCCTGCCCGGTCTCCTCGCCGACAAGGAGGAGACGTTCCGCATCCTGGGCGCGCGCGGCATCCAACGCCCGGTCCTGCTGGTCTGGAGCCGCAATGACGAGACGGTCTCGCACGCCCAGACCGAGGCGCTCTATCGGATCTTGGCGGAAAAGGAGCGCCGGGCACGCTGGCAGATTTTCGACCGTGCCGCCCACTTCACCTACCGCGAGCATCCCAAGCGGTTCAACGAAGTGATCAAAAGCTTCGTTCACGCCGCCTGAAGGGAGGACAGGACATGGATCTAAGCCAAGGGAAATTCATCGACGTCGATGGCATCCAGACGCGGTATTTTGAGGCGGGCACCGGGCCGACCGTAGTGCTGTTTCACGGCGGCCATTTCGGCTCGCTCGACGGGGCGGACTGCGCGGCGGACTGGAACCTCAATTTCGACGGGCTCGCCGAGCACTGCCACGTCATCGCGATCGACAAGATCGGCCAGGGCGAGACCGACAACCCTCGGACCGACGACGACTACACGATTCAGGCGGTGACCGACCATGCGTTGCGCTGCCTGGACATCCTCGACCTCGGCGAATGCCACATCATCGGCCATTCGCGCGGCGCCTATCTGACCTGCCGGATGACGCTTGAGAACCCAACGCGGATCGCGTCCAACATCATGGTCGATACCGCAACGCTGGGCCCGGGCCAGGGCCGCAACCACATCGTGTTTGCCGACCCGCCGCGCCCCCCTCTCAGCCGCGAATGCCAGCGCTGGGTGATGGAGCAATACTCCTATCACGCGTCATGCGTGACCGAGGACTGGGTCGACGAGCTGGTACGCGTGTCGCAGCTCCCCAAATACGCCGAGGCAGCGGAAAAGATGAACCAAGGCGGATTACTCAGAACGCTGTTCGAGCCGCATCTCGGGCGCCAAAAGGCGCAGACCTTCGACATCCTGCTGAGCCGCGGGACCAATCGGCCGAACTTGCTGATCTGGGGGGCGAACGACCCGACGGCCACGCTCGATCAGGGCTTTCGCCTGTTCGAGATGCTGAGCGAAAAGGAGAAGCGGACCGACATGCAAATCTTCAACCAGGCTGGCCACTTCACCTATCGCGAACACCCCGAGGCCTTCAACCGCCTGATCGTGGATTACGTCAACGCGGTGTAAGCGGGCGCGGCATCATGGCGGGCGGGGGGCACCAATCCGATCGCCGAATTGTGGGCCGCAAGAGGCGACGTGTTGCGAGCGCGTGGCGGTGCACCGGAAGCCATTGAGGGTGCGTAGCAACGCGCTATCGATATCGCCCAATCCCAATCGGCAAAGGCATGGGACCTCTGCGCCCCACCCGCCTCGCCCGCCTGCGGCTTTCACAGGGCAAAACGACCGAGGCCCGCCATCTCCTCACCCGGCAGGTGACGCCTGACCCACAATTCCGGTGCTGGGGGTGAAGCCGACGGAGTTGGCGGCGAGCCGATCCGCCGCTTGTAGCCATAACCGGACAGTGCGCCCCGAACACCAGTGGAGGAAGATGCCACCCAGAGAGTTGTCGGTTGATCTGGTAGCTAACGAGCGGGGCGGTCGGGTAACTGGCCGTCTCGAAGCCTCGTGACAAAGGCCGCCTTGGGCGGTCGAGCGATCCAGCGGGCCGTAACGCGAGTGAAGCCTGAGCAGGCCTCGAAAGTGATGTTGTGGATAGCCGAGCCGGCCGGCTCCGTTTCAACTGGCCGCGACGTGGCAGATTCCGGCATGCCCGCCGATACCCGCATAACGAGATACATACCCCAAAAGACTCGTTACACGATCAACGACAATCCAAGCCGTCTCCCGACAAGCCAAGACGCCCCACGGCTACCGATTTCTGGCTCAAATTGGCAGATCGCAAAGGGGTGTTTGAGAAATGGGGGCTAAGGCGATAGAATTCGTTTGATAGGGGAACTTTGAAATTGGAATTGAAATGATGGCGTCAATCTACGGCATGCAATTCGGACGGTTACTTCTAAGAGCCGCCATGACAATGCTGCTGCTGATCGTTGCCACCGTCCATGGCGTGGCACAGACAGTGATTCTCGAATCGCGAATTCTGTCGGGCACCGATGACGCCGAGGAGCGCGCGACGGGCAGCGTTAAACTTGGTAGCAGCGATCTCGAATTTACCTTTGACCGTAACGATCAAACGGTGGGCATGCGCTTCACCGGACAAAGTATTCCTCCGGGCGCAACAATCACCAACGCATACATTCAGTTCATGGTGGACAACGTCGACACGGTGGCGACGTCTCTCACCATTAAGGGAGAAATTTCCGAAAATGCCGCAACGTTCGTCAAACAATCCGGAAACATAACGAGCAGGGCTCGAACGACAGCCGCGGTGTCATGGTCGCCCCCCCCATGGGAAACATCGGGTGAGATGGGCGTGGATCAGCGGACCCCCGACCTTGCCCCGCTCATTCAAGAAATCGTCAACTTGCCTGGCTGGTCGGCCGGTAATGCGCTGGTCATCATTATCGATGGTACGGGGGAGCGGACCGCCGATTCGTTCAACGGCAACCCTGCCGGGGCCCCTTTACTGCACGTCGAGTACCAGACCGGTTCGGTCAATGAGCTTGCGACGGTTACCGTCACCACCCCGTCGTCCGGCTCTGGGCACACGGTCGACCGCGCCATCGCCTTCAACGGCACCGCGAACGATCCCGAGGACGGCGACCTGACGGCGAACATCGTCTGGACGTCGAGCCTTGAAGGGGCCATCGGTATTGGCGGGTCGATTTCCCCCAGCACGCTTTCGCTCGGCACCCATACCATCACCGCATCGGCGACCGACAGCGGTGGCCGCACCAGTTCAGCCGACATCGACATCACGGTGAATCCCGACGCGCTGCCGCTTGTGACCATCGCCAATCCGGCATCGGGCTCGGAGCATACCGAGACCTACGACGTTCTCTTCAGCGGCACGGCGAGCGATCCCGAGGACGGCGACCTGACGGCAAGCATCGCCTGGTCGTCGAGCCTGGATGGGGCGATCGGCACCGGCGCCTCGTTCTCCACCAGCGCGCTCTCGCTCGGCACCCATACCATCACCGCATCGGCGACGGCACCGGCACCGCCGACATCGACATCACGGTGAATCCCGACGCGCTGCCGCTTGTGACCATCGCCAATCCGGCATCGGGCTCGGAGCATACCGAGACTTACGACGTTCTCTTCAGCGGCACGGCGAGCGATCCCGAGGACGGCGACCTGACGGCGACCATCGCCTGGTC
>JAKZVK010000035.1:0-3500 GCA_047516085.1 Bryobacterales bacterium | reverse complement strand
TGAGAGCGGTCAGCAGATTTGATGGTGTAATTTTCACGTTTGGTGATGGGTGTTTGGCGTAGATGCCCGCGGCGCGATTGCCGCGGTCATTTCTGGTGGGTTAGAACGGGGGTTCGTCCAGAGGCAGTGGCATTTGGTCGTTGCAACGAGCCGGGTCTGGTAAGTCGGTGTAGTAGCGGTGCATCTGGGCGAAGTAGTGATGTTGGAAGTGTGTGTGGAACGTCTCGAGGAAGTCATTGACGGCGATGACCGCCTCATCGGTGATGTCAGGGAACGGGAACAGATCGGGGGGGTCGTTCATGTTGAGTTCCTGTCGGTATAGCGTCGTGTCATCGCGCAGCGGTGGCGCGGCGCAACGTGTGGGTTTGGGGCTGAGCGAAGACCTGGAGGTAGAGTTTTTCATCGAGTACGGGGATGTCGCGTTGAGCCGCGCTCATGAGCAGCTCTGCGGCCATGGCGATAAAGATGCGGTAGTTGCCCACGGCGTGGTCGCACAGGGTGTGGCGCAACTGCTCGGTCATGAGGTCGGCATTGCCGGCGGTGGTGAGGAGATGGTCGAGGCACGCGAGGAGTTCATCGCGGGTGGCCACGCCGGTGGCCAGTCGGGTGCGAATGCGCGAGCCTAAAGGGATGAGTTCCTCACGGCGCAGTTTATCGAGCAGTCGTGCATCGCCGCACAGGACGACGCACAGCAGGGACTGTGAGTCGAAGCGTGCACTGGCGAGCAGGCGCAGCTCGCACAACACCATCGGGGTCATCTCTTGGGCCTCGTCGATGAGGATAACCGGGCGCCGGCTGGCCGCGCCGAGATGGTCGACCCAGCGTGCGCGCAGTGCCTTGAACCCCCCCAGCGATTGCTCACGCGCATGGCGATCCCGAAGATGTCGCCGAGTTCGCGGTAGAAGTCGCTCAAGTTACTTTGGGGGTGGTGGATGACGCCGACCGAGAGCTCGGCCAGACGTGCGAGGCGCTCGGCGAGCAGTCGCATGACGACGCTTTTGCCCGAGCCGGGGTCGCCGTGGATTAAGGCGAAGCCGCCCTCGCGCAAGGGCGCTTGCTCGATGCGCCAACAGAAGTTCTCGACGTTGGGTGGCACGTAAAGGGCCTCGGTGGGGACATCGGGGGTGAAGGGGTTCCATTTGAGGCCATACAGGGCGAGGAGTTTCTGATTCATAGGGGATCCTTATCGGGTGCGGGTAGATAGGCCGGTGGCAGACCGGTGGCGGCGTAGTCGGCGATCATTTTCTTCAGCAGCGGTGCGATGCCGGTGACCGGTAGGGCGCTGGGCTCGGGGGTGAGCGGCTCCACGCGCCGGCGCAGGGCATCGGCGTTGGCGGCTTTGTCGAGGGGTCGAACGGGGCCCAGGACGGTGCCGGTGCGGGCATCGAGCAGGTCGACGCGGCTGAGGTCCCAGCGGGCATAGCGCAGATGCACCTCGGTGAGGTGGCGATAGCGCGAGGGGATCTCCAAGCGCTGGCCATCGAGACTGACGGTGCCGTCAGAGCGGCGTTGGCGGCGTTTGACTTCGATGCGAAAGGCGTCGCGTAAGTCATCGCTGCCGGGGCATTCGCGCCCGACGTTGGGTCCGGCCAGATAGCGGTGCATGGGCGTGGCGCCGAGCTCGCTGTGTACGGTGCGATGATATTCTTGGGTTGCCCACGCTTGGGTGGCGAGGTTGAGTTGTTCGAGGGTGAGGTTGGCTTCGCCTTCGAGCATGGCCAGCAGTCGCCCCTCGACCCGGGCCCAGAGATTTTCCTGCTTCCCGTTGACGTGCGGCGAGTAGGGGAGCGTGGGCAGGTGCAAAATACCCAAGTGGTGCAGGCCTGCGGTGAACTCGCCTGCGATCATGGCCGAGCCCCGGTCGGTCATCAGCGAGCGCGGCAGTCCGACCTTCTGCAACGCCTGGCACAGGCCGTGGACGAGTTCTTCGGTGCCCTCGTTGGTGTACCACTGGGCATGGCACAGGAAGCGCGAACGGTCATCGATAAAGCCCACCAGTAGTGGCTTGACCCACTCGCCGCGGCGCGTGAGCACTTTGCGCGAGCCGTGGTGGAAGTCCAGATGCAGCAGCTGCAGCACGTGCTCGACTTCGTAGCTGCGGATCTCACGTTGTTCGAGTCGGTCACGTGCGGCGAGCGCGCCGTC
Organism: Bryobacterales bacterium; assembly: GCA_047516085.1. Taxonomy (GTDB): domain Bacteria; phylum Acidobacteriota; class Terriglobia; order Bryobacterales; family UBA6623; genus JAKZVK01. Next base: position 1,355 of record JAKZVK010000035.1, on the reverse strand, counting down.
GGTGGCACGCCGTGGGGGGCGTGTACGCACCAGACCTTGGGCCTTGAGATATCGGCGTACGCTCGGATATGAGGGGCACTTGGTCTCGCCGGGCGCGCCACCGAGCGTCACCCGCAGATTGTCGTGGTGCAGCTGCGCCGTCCAGCCCGGGTGCTCGCGGTACTGCACGGTCAGTGCCTGCACCGCGGCGGGCGAGAGACTGGGGAAGCGGCCGATGTCGCGGCGTCGTTGGTTACGCAGCGCGCGCACCGGGTCGTCGGCCCGTTTGGCGGTGTAATACCATCGCTCGAGCGTCGAGCAGGCGAAGCGGACCTCGAGGCCGGTGAACGGATGGCGCCAGGTTTTGGCGGCCAAGGCGTTCAATGCCTGATGTAAATCACCCTCGACCGGCGGCGCGGCCAGCAGTGGGCCGATGATCGCGAAGCGCAGCCGTGCCCAGCGCTCACGTCGTGGTAGCTCGTCACTTGAACTCAAAGCTCGCTCCCGGTTGCAGGTGCCATCCTCGGCGCTGCTTAGGGGAACGCACACTACTGAGCCGCCCAAACGAGAGCTATCGGCATCCTCTGCGGGTGCGCCGCGACCCTCGAGTTAGTTGCTCATGGCACGCGTGCTCAAGGGGGCAAGAAAATGCAGCAACATCACCCGTTGTTGCCGAGCGCTATCCCCATCAAAGCGTTCGAGCAGGCTTTGCGGTAGCCCCTCGCTCGGGGCCGGCGCCTTGAACCGCGCGCGCATCGATTGCCACAACGGGGTGCGCAGAAAATCGCGATGCCACCACTCGTGCCACCGATTCAACGTGCGCACCGAGATCGACAGTTGCTTGGTGAGCTGCTGCGCGGTGGCACCGCCCGTCGGTGACACCAACGTCAGCACCACCGCCAGATAGACCCGGCGGCCTAAAAACCGAACCGATGCCGGCGTCGCTCGTCGGTCGCACCGTGCACAGCAGAAGCTGAACCGCCACGAATACTCCTCCCGAACCTGCACCGGGCACCCGCGGGGCTTGCGGGGGTAGCGCGCACTGTGCACCACCCCGCCGCACCCGCACCCGGCCGCACGAGTCTTGGCCGCAAACTCTTCATCGATACGCAACAGAAAAAGGGGGAAAGCAGGATCTTGCAATAAGGCGTGGCACACTTCGGGGGTCTCCTGTCTTCGTAAACTGGAGACTCCCCTGAGGGGGTCTTCTAATCAAGATCCCCGATGGGGATCCCGTTCAAACCATCACCAAACCTCGCCGCCTAAGCCCAAATAACCATCAAAAAAGATGGTCATGCTCACATTGAAGGCCCGCTGGACGCGGCGGCATGCTGGTCAGCCATTGATTGGCCGGCAGTGCGTCGACACGTCAGCCG
>JAKZVK010000034.1:0-4867 GCA_047516085.1 Bryobacterales bacterium | reverse complement strand
GGATCATCAGCTCCAGCTCCACCTTCTTGTAGAAACCCTGCACCCGGCGCGGCGGGTAGCGGGTGTCGTCCCAGGTCCAGTGTTCGTAGCCGTTCGAGTAAAGGATGATCGGCCTCTGCCCGAACTGGCGCTCCAGGCAATCGGCGTAGAGTTTGGCCTGCTGCTGCCCGACGCGGGCGTCGCGCCGCGTGCGCTTGGCCTCGACGAGCCCGAGCGGCTTTCCGTCGTCGCCCCAGAGGACGTAGTCCACGAAACCCTTGCCCTGGGCATTGGGCATTCCGCCAACTTCGAACTCGCGGTCGCGGGCCTGATCGAGCGGCCAGCCGGCTTCCTTCAGCAGCAGGTCGATGAAATAGTCGCGAGTCTCCGCTTCGGAGTAGTCGTGGGTGTCCGGCTGCGCAGCGGCTGCCTGCTTGGCCTTGGCCACTTCGGCCCGAAGGCGCTTGAGTTCCTCATCGAGCGCGCCCTTGTCCGTGAGCAGCGTCGCGAGCTTCTCGTCGCGCTCCCGGAGACCTTCCGCAAGCGTGCGCAGTTGCTCCGCAGTCTGCTGCCCGGTCGGCGCGGGCCGGGGCAACGCCGCCGGATCGAAGGCAAGCCCGGGCGCCGGGCGCCCGGCACGGGCGTAGGTCCGGGCGAACCAGTAGGCCACGTGGAAGATCTCACGCAGCGCCGCCAGCGCGTCAGCCTCCGGCACGGCGCGGTGGCTGTGCACCGCGCGGTTGCCGAGCGTGTTGATCACCCGGGCCTTACTGAACACCCCTTCGCCTGCGGCCAGCTTGAAGCTCGGGTCGTGGATCAGCGCCGAGAGGTTGTCCTGATAGGGCAAACGGAGCGCCGCGTCGTGCTTGTAGGCCCAGCTCACCACCAGCTCCAGCATTCGCCGGGCGTAGAAGCAGGCCGTCCGTGGATCGGCGTGGACGGCGGCCTCGGCCTTCGACGCAGCGTCGAACACCGGCGACCACTCGCGCTGGAGGAAGGTGAACTGGCTCACACCCTCCCTCCCCGAACGCGATCCATTAGTCGCCCGAAGAACCCACGCTCCTGACTGTTTCCCCCGGAGTTTCCGCTGTCGGGTATCGGCAAGGGCAGAACCGCGGGTGCGCCTGTTGCGTTTATCGTACTGCCGCCGTAGATCGCGTCCGCACTCAACCGGCGTTCGAGATAGGGCGTAAAGCCCGCGAGCAGAATCGACATGGCCACCATGTCGCGCAACTCGATCGCGCGCAGAGCTCCCTTCGCGCGGCTGCCGTGTCGGATGCCCGGGTAGTCCGAGGCAAAGCCGTAGAGCTTCTTGAGGGCCTCCTTGATCGTCGCGTGCGGCCACGAGTTGAGTTGGTCACAAATGTCGCCCAGCGTGTTCTTTGTCTCGCCCGGATCGAGTGCGCCAATCGCCTCCAGCAGCATGAACTGCTTGCCAATGCACGTCTTGATCCGGCCGCCTGTGCACCCGAAGCGGAGGTCTCTCACCGCGTCTTCATACTCCTTTATCAACTGATCGAGGTGTAAATCCTGACTCGTGAGCGCGCGCAGATCACTAACCAGGCTCGCGAACAGACCAGGCAGGGTCGGACAGAGCACGCAGGGCCGCCGCAGGTCATAACGCAAATTGAACTTGTCGATGAAACCGGAGAGCAGGTTGAAGTAGCGATTAGTCAGGTGGTCGCCACCCAGCTCTTCCAGCGCGTCGTACGCCGCCTCGAAGAATCCGGCGAGCGCGCGCTCACCGACGAGGTCGTTCGCTGAGGTCGCCTCGAATGCTTCGCGGCTCTGTACAGGGTTGTCGATTATGTCGGCGAGGTCCTCGACCGAAGGGCGCGGAGACAAAGCCAGCGCGAGGACACGGTACAGCTCGCAGAATATGTCTTCTGGAAGGCCTTCGTCGTCGTCGGCCAGGGGCTGCTCGATGAGCGGCAGCCAGATTTGGCGCCATGTCTCCGCCCACACCCCGATGAGTTCGCCGCGCATGTCTAAGGCCTACCTTGGAAGGCGTGGTGCTGAAGGGCCGCAAAAAGCACATCGACCTCAGAGTTTGCGGCATCATAGAGGCGCTTGAGTTTTCCCGTGCTCGCGATGCGTGTCTCAAAGGCGAGCTGTAGCTCTTCTGGAGGAACCAAGATAGCAACTGGGTAAATCCTTGACCCAGATACGAGAGGTTGACCGGACTGACTCGCATACTGATTCAAGCGCGCATGTGTCAACGCATGGAGGAGGTACCCGAATTTTAGTTGTGGGCTCCATTCACTCACATAGAGCGCATTGTCTGTCACCCAGCTTCTTGGCGGCGATGCATGCACACAGCCGCAGTAGACACCAACGCGACCAATGACTATCTGTGAATCTTCGAACATGTACTGGTCGTGAAATCCACTGATACCATTGCCGCCGAGGACCGAATAATGACCGCTGTCAACCATCTCCGTAGCGGGAAGGAATTCCCCACTTTTCAGTTTGATCAAATCACCCAGTGGTAGTTTGCGCATCTCGTTCGGATTCGTGGTGGGGTCCCCGAACATGTCGAGGAAAATGGATTGCGTAAGCGCGCCGTGTTGGGCAAGGGCGGCTCGGCGCTTGGCTCGCAGCGCGTCCGCCTTGTCCAGAATTTTCGCAATCCGCTTCTGCTCGTCGAGGGGAGGAAGGGGGATCTTTGAGTCGCAGACGATACGATCGCTGACCGCTGGGTAGCTCGCGCCCGTTGCCCTTCTGACCATTTCAGCGACGAAGAGATGCGAACGCACCCAATGGAACAGGTAAGCACCGTCCACCGCCTCGGAGCGTGGGCGCAGGACACTAAACCCAGTCGAAGCTGTGGCTCCATCCAATTCCGCAGGCACACGACCGACGGCGTTCAAATTGGGTCGTACTGTTGACACGAGTACGTCACCCGACCGAATGATTTGGCGGGCTCTGCTCGGAGCATCCGCACACGAAAGCCGGCGAGGACTTACAATCATCTTTGAATCTTGGTCGACGGCACTCAGGTCGACGTACAAGAACTTGCCGGCTGGATCGTCACGTCCGGGTGTCCAAGACGACACTTGATCCACTATGTCACCGATCGCGGGGGAAGGGACGATGCTCATCCCAGCATCTCCTCCAACTCCTTTATTCCTTGCTGAATCTCCTCCTCTATATTCGTCAGCTCAGCCAAAATTTCCCTAGGCGCGCGGTGCTCGACCGCCTCATGCACCACTTCCTTGTAGCGATTGAGCGAGAGGTCGTAGCCTTGGGCGGCGATGTCGGCCTTCGGTACGGAGAAGCTCTGCGCGGTGCGCGGGCGCTCGCGCTCGCTGCCTGCGCGCTCTGGCCAGCGCGCGAGCACGTCGGGCAGGTTGTTCTTTGCGTGCTCGGCGACGGCGAGCGCTGTGCGCGGCACGGCCCCGAGCTTGTCCTCGGACAGGAGAGGCGTGCGCTTGTCGTCGAGACTCCAGCCGTCGGCCGTTACGTCGTAGAACCAGACGTAGTCGGTGCCGCCGGAGTTGGTCTTGGTGAAGAGCAGGATCGCGGTGGAGACCCCCGCGTAGGGCTTGAACGCACCGCCGGGCAGCGACACCACTGCGTCTAGCTTCTGGTCCTCCACCAAGATGCGGCGCAGCTCCTTGTGCGCCTTGCTGGAGCCGAACAGCACGCCATCGGGCACGATCACCGCCGCGCGCCCGCCTGGCTTCTGAAGGCGCAGGAAGAGCGCGAGGAAGAGCAGCTCCGTCTTCTTGGTCTTGACGATCTGCAGCAGGTCCTTGGCGGTGTTCTCGTAGTCGAGGCTGCCGGCGAAGGGAGGATTGGCCAGCACCAGCGTGTACTTCTCCTCCTCGCCCGCGTGGTCCTGGGCCAGCGAGTCCCGGTAGCGGATGTCCGGGTTCTCCACGCCGTGCAGCAGCATGTTCATGCTGCCGATGCGCAGCATGGTGTTGTCGAAGTCGAAGCCGTGGAACAGGCCGCGGTGGAAGTGCTCGCGCAGCTTCGCGTCGTGCAGCAGCGTCGGGTGGCGCTCGCGCAGGTATTCGCCTGCCGCGACCAGGAATCCAGCCGTACCGCAGGCCGGGTCGCAGACGACGTCGGCGGGCTGGGGCGCGGTCAGCTCCACCATCAGCCGGATGATGTGGCGCGGCGTGCGGAACTGCCCGTTCTGCCCGGCGGTGGCGATCTTGCTGAGCATGTACTCGTAGACGTCGCCCTTGGTGTCGCGTTCCTCCATCGGCACCTTGTCGAGCAGGTCAACCACCTTGGCCAGCAGCGCCGGGGCCGGGATGGTGAATCGCGCGTCTTTCATGTGGAGCGCGTAGGTGGAGTCGGCACCGCCGAGCTGCCGCGTCAGGTCAGTACGCAGATAGGGGAAGACGTGCTCCCCCACCACCGTGAACATCTCGGCCGGGGCGAAGTGTTTGAAGCGCGACCAGCGGAAATCCTCGTAGGACCGATCCTTGGCGTCCTTGCCTTCTGGGAAGACCCGCCGCTCCATCGGCTTCTTGAGCCGATTGGCCTTGTTCTCCTCCAGCGTGTGCATGTCGTCGAGTCGACGAAGGAACAGCAGGTAGGTGATCTGCTCGATCACCTCCAGCGGGTTCGAGATGCCGCCGGACCAGAACGAGTTCCAGATGCCGTCAATTTGGGTCTTGATGTCGCCTGTGATCATTCAGTGGAAGCTCCGGATTTGGATTCGTGGTGCGATGGCTGGTTGTTCTTGGGCCATATGACAGCGAGTTGCGACTCGCTGAGGGCGAGCCTCGGCGTCGTGACAAGCTTGTCGGCGGCCTCCCGTCGGATGGGTTCGAACTGCTCGGTGTTCTTGAAGGCGTTCCCTGTCATTGTTGTTCGTTGCTCATTTAGCGTTGTTCGAGCCCTTCCGACCGGGCCGATCCGAATCTGGAAC
>JAKZVK010000033.1:0-3013 GCA_047516085.1 Bryobacterales bacterium | reverse complement strand
TCCGGACGAGCCACCTGGGGGCGGCGCGACCGCACACGAGCCCGCGAGGAGCGCGAGGATCCCTCCGATTGCCAGAGCGGACAGCGCTCCAGCGAGCCGGTTCGCGGGGTTGTCTCTGATGACTTTCATGGCCTTCTCCCGAGTGGCCGGCTCATGGCACCGCCAGCGTCAGCTTGTCCGGTTCCCGGTGGCGCGCGGCCGAACGCACCCGGCCGGGGAGGATACCCGGCGGATTTCGCCGCGCCCGGAGGCGAGGCGCACTTGAGGCGGACCCCGTTGGGCTCATCCTTCGCGGTTCATTCACCGGGGGTAAGGACATTCGCTCGGACCCGTCACACCGGGACCACGCGGTGTGGCTGCCACACCCGTCGGCCGACCCGGAGGGTATGTGGAAGCGTGCGGCGGCGGCACTCGGGGCGAATCCGACCGGCGAGCCGCGGTTCGATTTCTAACGGCGTGAAGCACGCCCCCACGTCACTAAGGCGCGATCCGCGCGGCTTCCTTCGCCGCCGCAAGCACGGCTGCGCGGGATTCGGGGTCGGGCACAATCGCCGCCACCACCGCAGCTAGAAGCTCATCCCAAGCAGCCACGTCGTTGCGGAGTGTTTGTCGAACCGCAGCCGTAGCTGCGTCCGCCCGTTGCTTGAACGGAACCACTTCCTCCAGGCTACTCCGTGCTCCGACTACAGTCGTTTCCTTCCCCGCGGCGGCACTTGCTGTCAATAGCACATCCATCGCCGCCACTAGGTCCACGTATGCGTCGCCTGCCGCGTGTTGCGACTCGATGGTTCCGAGCCATCTCAACTGCACGAGGGACCATTCCGATTCGTCACGGTTGAACATCACGTCCCACAGCGCATCCTCCGACGCGCTCCGGGCTTCCCGCGCTGCTTCCCGCGCCGCCTTTGCGGACGTCTGCGCCAGCTCTATTTCCTTGTCCAGTTGCGCCTCCCGGACAGCGGCTCGGACCCTCCCCGTGGGTTGTCCCGACAGACTCATGACCATTGCCGTCCAGGATTCTTGGCTCCCTGTCTCCATTAGAACGTGCGCTCGGTCCGACCCCTCTTGGCTTCGCTCCACCAGAACGGTGGCGCGCGCCACAAGGTAGAGGGCCTTCCAATCTTCTTCCGACAGGCCCCCCCGGGAGTCGATCTGGCCGGCGGCCTGAGTGGTGAGCAGGACGACGGCAAATCCCGTCGACCACCAATGCTTCAGTTTCATGTCGGCCTCATCCCTCCTTCGGGAAGATGCAGCGCAGCGCGTCGATGTCGGCCCAATGCGCGGCGTAGACCGGCGCTCCCGTCAACCCTGTCAGCAGCCTTGTCATCGCCACGCCCTGGTCTCGTTCGAGGAAGTCGTAGTCGTTGCTGTGTACGAAGCCGAGGACGTGGAATACCTCGTGAACGATGGTCGCGCCTTGCCTGCTGTTTTTCCCGGTTCGGCAACACGGGTCATCGCCCGTCCAGAGGGCCTCCACGAAGCGTTTGTTGTAGCTGACCGACGCGCTGCTGCTGCTATGGCCGTTCATTGGAGCGCCGAGCCCTGAGCCGTCCCACTCGTACGGGTGGTAGTCGTCAAGATAGAACGCGACGATCTGATCCGGTTCTATTGGCAGAGGGCCTTCGTTCCGGTATCGGTGCCAATCCTTGTTCCAGCCGGGCGGAGCGCCGGCCGGAACCGGGATCAGGCCGCCTATCTCGATGACCGGATACCCGAGCTGTTCTTCGATCTGATCCGCTAGTCGGCCCATTGGAGCCAGCAGTTCCAGAAGGTCCGCGTCCGTGACGAAATCCGGGAAGTTGCGGATCATGTCCATGCGGAACGGCGTCCCGTTCCACCGCGGCACGGATGCGCGGGCAAACGCCGATGCGCGCTCCCGCTCGTCGGTACAGACCCGCGGCGGCGGCCGAGGGAGCACCCGATGGGGGGCAAGGTTCTCCCCGGGCGCGACCTGGACGGGGTTCTCGGTTACGTGCTTCGAGGCGACGGCGTAGATTTCGACTTCGATCTCGGCGCCGGCCTGGGTCAGCAAGGCGCCCTCGGTGAAGTCGAAGGCGTCGGCCTGGACGCTGATGCCGTCCTGGTCCTCGTCGTCCGGGGCTACCACGTACTCGAACCGCTGCCCCCAGGAGGGCCGCGACGGGGGGAAGTCGTGCTCCCACCAAGGCCGGAAGTCGGCCAGGCGGACATGGTCGCCGATCTCGATGGCGAGCCGCGGCAAGCCCTCCACGCTGACGGGCTCCGCGAAGTCCACGAGCGCGAGGATCGTTTCGCCTTCGGTGTAGCCGTCCGGGTCGGAGGATTCGGAAAGAATCTGCACGACCGCCCGCACGGTCGGCGGCTCGGGCGGTGGGGCCGGCGCAGGGGCGGGCGCCGGCGTGGTCGGGGCGGTGGGCTTGCCGTCCGTGCCGCCGCAGCCCGCTGCCACAACGATCAGGAGGGCGACGAGAGGCCAGCGCATCCGCCTCACCCGCCTTGCGGGAAGATGCGGCGCAGCAGGTCGATGTCCGTCCACAGCACCGCCTCCGCATCCGGCCGGTTCACCCAGGTGAGCGGAACGGACGTGGGGACACCCTGAAAACGGGCGAAGAAGTCGTAGTCGTCGAAATGGACGAACCCGGGCACATTGAAGAGTTCGTGAAGCGTCACAGCATCCAGGTCAGAACCGGAATATATCCCGTTGATTTCGCTGCGACTATCGTCGGCTTGGTGTGAATCTACCGAAACTTGCCGGGCGCCCAACAGCCACCACTCAACTCGGATCCCTCAGTACCCGAGCCGGTTGGGAGGAACAACAGCACCCCCACACCCGGCAGGCACGCAATGTGGCGCCACTCGATCCGCGGGGGCCCGCAAGGCCCACGAGCCGAGCGTGAGCTTACGGGGGGACGCGGTCAGGTGACGAGTCGCCTGGGCAGCGTTGGATTGAGGTGCATGATCAAGTCGTAGACGGACGCACCCGAAGCCGCGCTCGCGTCCTCGGGCCTCGAACCGTCCTGCCAGTCGAAATAGG
>JAKZVK010000032.1:0-4719 GCA_047516085.1 Bryobacterales bacterium | reverse complement strand
TTGTACAACAGGCCGCGACCGTTGGGCCCACGACCTATTCAGAGATGGTCCAACACCTACGCGGCAGGCGGACCGGCCAACCACAAGATGTGGGGTAGTCGGGAGTGAAGTGCATACCCCGATAGGTATATTCTGAGCCTGGACCTATTGGTACTTTAGTCCCGGAAGCGTCGCTAAGCGAAAGCGGGAAACCCGGCACGCGGCCCGGCAACGTCGCCCTGCGAAGTCCGCTACGGGGCAACTGTTACGGGGCAACTGTTACGGGGTAACTGTTAAGGGGTAATCGTTAGGGAGTAACCGTTAAGGGGTGGCGATGGCGGGCGTAACCACGCGATGGCGCTATATTTCGCGGGGGGACACAGCCCGCGACTTCACCGTAGCGCGGAGGCTACAACCGGGCTTGGAACGATTTGATTGGTACTACTTTGATTGGTACTACACTGTGTGAGTCGCGACACTGGCTGTCGCGGCCCAGGAGGTCTCCCATGATTCGACGTGACTTCGTAAAAACCGGGCTAGCCGCTGGTGCCCTTGCGTCGGCTACCCCGACAGGCGCGACGCCGGCCACCACTAACAGCACTGGCAACAGCACCACCAACAGCACCGGCAAGCCGCGAATGATGTTCTACCACGACGGCCGGCACCCGCTGATCTACATGTACGAACCGCCCATGCAGAAAGAGGAGTACGAAGCGGCGGTGGACGAGCTGGTCGGCACCCCGGTCGACGCCCTGATGTTCTGCCTTGGCGACGGTCGCACGGTCCTACACGACACCAAGGTCGGCGAGCTCTGGGGGCACAACGTCGAGAAATGGCCCCACGTGATCTTCCGCCGCGCGCACCAGAACGCCAAGCATCTGATCGAACAAGGCCACGATCCATTGCGCATCGTCTGCGACCGCGCCCACGCCAAGGGGATGCTGCTCTACCCTACTCTGCTCGTCCAGCAGGGCCTGCGCGACCGGTCCGTCGACGCGCGCGCTTCGGAGTTTCGGTTCAACAACCGTCACCTCGAAATCGGCGCCCACGGCGACGTCGACACAGATCACCCGTCAGCCACCTGCCTCGACTTCAGGCACCCGGAGGTGCTCGACGAGCGATTCGCTTTGATCGAGGAAACCCTGCAACGCTACCCGGTGGACGGATTCGAACTACAGCTCAACTATCAGCCGTATTACTTTCATCCCAAGGAGGTGGAGGCGGGCCGGGCGATCATGACGGACTGGATCCGGCGTGTGCATCGTGCTGTGAAAAAAAGCGGCGCCGGGCGAGAGTTGGTGGTTCGTATCCCGGCGAACGTGGAGGGCTGCTACGGCGTCGGTCTTGATGTCCGTGAGTGGATACGGCAAGGGCTGGTCGACGTGGTGGTGGGCCAGAACTTCGGCGGGCCCGAGCTGCACGATCAGACCTCGGACCTGCGGCCGTTGGTCGAGGCGGCCGAGGGCGCCGAGTGCCGAGTGCACGCGGCCCTGCAAGCGCTCGTCGATTCCGACCGACTCCACCAAGCGACCATCGAGATGATGCGCGCCGCGGCGGGCAACTACTGGTCCCAAGGAGTGGACGGCCTCTATCTTGCGCACTGGTTCGGTTACTGGCCCTACCAAGCACCGTTCTACGAGACGCTGCGCGAGCTTCCGCACCCCGAAGTGATGGCGCCGAAGGACAAATCCTATTACCTGCCCACAACCACCGGCCGCTACGCAAGGCCGCGCCTCGAACCCGGCCGGGCGATGCAGCTTCCCGTCGATCTTCACCCGGGCAACCCAGCCCGGCTCGATTTGACGATCTCCGACGACCTCGAGCGATGGCACAAAGTCGGCCGGGTGCACGAGGTTCTGTTGCGGTTCCGCGTGATGAACACGACCGAGTTGGACGAGCTGACGTTCCGGCTCAATGGCAAAGAGCTTCCGGACTCCTCGCTGCGTACGCTCAACGAGATGTACCGCATGAGTCAGCCTCGCTATCGTCCGGGCTCGGGATATTGGTTTATCTACAAACTCGGGCTCGGCGACTGGCCGGTCCAAGGTCACAACACTCTAGAGGTCGCCCTTAGCAGGCGCGACCCTGACGTGCTTCCGCAGATCCACTTGCGCGACGTCGAGCTGGAGATCAAGTACCTCATGGGCCGGCACTTCCATCGCGGCCAGGACCCGGACCTCGGCCCGACGGACCCGCGATCACACTGAGCGGTTTGCTCGCGATGCAGCCAGGCCCCAGTCCCGGCAACGCATGAACCTGCTGCTCACCATATTGTCTACGTAAGAACCCCGACGGACTTGAAGCGAAGCAGATGCTATGATTTAGTCGAGCGGGCGTCTTGCCCGCCTCCAGGATGCTCGGTTCAACTCGGATTGTGGACTTCGTCGAGCGGCGTGATCGCCGTTTGATGATGGCGCTCAGCCGCTGGTCTCCGCCACGCTGGGTGCGGCTTTGGATGACCTCCTCCAGCCGGGCCGGCGACGGCTGGCTATGGGCCGCGCTGGCGATCCCCATTCTGTGGCTTGGCGGAAACCGACGCTACGAGGCGATGTGGGTTCTGTCGCTGGCGGTGGTGGCGGGCATTTCGATCTTCCTCATTCTCAAGCGGCTGTTCGATCGCGAGCGGCCGTGCAACATCGCCCCCATCCGCTGGAAGGACCTCGTTCCACCGGATCGCTTTTCGTTCCCATCCGGACATTCGATTACGGCCTTCGCCGTCACGGTGCCGTTGTCGTGCTTCTATCCGTCGTACATGCTCTGGCTTTTGTTCTGTGCCGTGAGCGTGGCACTTTCGCGGGTGGTGTTAGGACTTCACTTCCTCAGCGATGTTGTTGCCGGTTCTGTCCTGGGCGCCGGTATCGGCTACATGGCCTACAGCCTGGCCGTCTAGCAAGCCCCCTGTTGAGATGTAGGGGCACGCATGCCGTGCCCGCATGCCGTCGCACGCGGCCGTACCCGATAGACCAAGGAGAACCTGCCCCGCCTACTCTCCCAAGATCTCTGTCAACGCCGAGTCCAACCGCTCCAGGTCCTCCTGGTTATTGAAGAAGTGCGGCGACACCCGCAGGTTGCCTTTGCGCGCGGCTACGGCGATCCGCCGCTGCTGCAGCTCGACAGCCAGAGCGGACGCATCCTTCTGTGGAAACTTGGCCGCGATGATCGGCGAGTCGTAGTGCGGGTGCAAGTCATAGAGCAGCGTGGCGCCGTGGCGGCGAAGAACGTCACGGGTCGCCGAGGCCACCTCCTCAATGCGAGCCTCCACCTCCTTAGCCCCAAGCGTTTCCAGCCAACCGAGCACGGCACCCATGGCGAACAATCCGCCGAAATTCTGGCCCCCGCCCTCGTACTTCGTGGCCTCGCCGGGTAACTCGGGGACGCCGTGGTGCAGATGGTCGACGTCGCGCCAGTTGCGGTGACTGCGCCAGCTATACACACTCGGCTCGAGCCACTCGCGCACCGCGGGACGCACGTAGGCGAAGCCGATCCCCGTGGGCGAGCACAGCCACTTGTAGGCATGGACAGCCAGCATGTCGATGCCGGCGCTTTCGACGTCGGTCGGCAGGGCTCCCACGCTTTGCGTTCCATCGACGTAGAGCAGCACGCCGCGTTCTCGCAGGGCCGCGCCGATGGGTTCGAGCGGTGGCCGCAACCCGGTCGAGTAGTTCGCCGCGCTGAGTAATACCAGGCGCGTGCGGCCGGTAACTTGTCCCAGAAACTCCTCGGCCGAGAAGCGCCCCTCGGGCACGGCAGCCGCGGTGAAGCGAACGCCTCGCGATTCGAGGATCTCGGCGAAGTAGAGGTTGTTCGGGAACTCGTCCGACAGGCTCAAGATGTGGTCGCCCGGTTTCCAGTCGATGCCGTTCATCAGCCACGAGAGCGCCGTCCCGCAGTTGGGGACGAAGGCGATATCATCGGCATCCGCGCCGACCAAGGTAGCGGCCTGCGCACGGATCATTTCGATCTCACTGAACCAGTCGAGGAAGTCGAGGCAAGCCTTTTCGTTGCGGCGCCGGTAGTGCGCCTCAACGGCTTCGACGGCGCATGTGGGCAAGGGCCCAAAGCTAGCGGCGTTGAGATAGGCCCACTCGGTCAGGATGGGGAACTGCTCGCGGACCCGGCTGTGATCGATCGGCATATCGATATCAAAATCGTCGCAAAGAAACGGGTACGCTAGAAGTTCACCCCGAAGCCGTGACCCCGCGGAACCGCCAGTTTATCATTCAGGCCCAAGCCTACCCCGACGGCGAAGAGTTCGTGGCCGAGTGCGTCCACTTGCCCGTAAAGCTACGTGCCGCCTCAGTCGATCAGGCAGTTGCGGAACTACATCGCGCAATTCAGCAGTATCTCAAGGAGCATAGAGAGCAGCGGGATCAGCAGGCACGCTTCGAAGTGTTGCTGTTCTTCTATTTCGGGCCGCTGCGCTTGTGAGTTCCTGCGGTCGAGGGAGCAGCACTTGCGCTTCCCAGACGAATTCTGTGCTACTATCCTTTTTTCTCGCGGGTTACGTGGGTCTAGTGGGTCTAGCGAAACTGTTTCGAAGTCGTGGCCACTGCCGGTGGGCCCTTGCGCTCGGCTTGGCCGCCATCATTGGGATGGGAGTCCAGTAGTGTCCGGCTAACGCCTTGGCTGCTCTGCGTAACCGGCGCGGTATCACCACTTTAGGGTTCACCGCAGGTTTTATCGATTTCAACTCGCGCAGGCGGTTTTCGCCCGGCTCGGTTTTCCACAATGGAGCATGAA
>JAKZVK010000031.1:0-7666 GCA_047516085.1 Bryobacterales bacterium | reverse complement strand
TGTCGAACTAACCCTGGCCGAGGAAGCGAAGGCGGCAGCCAACGGCGAGAGCTGTGCGGCCGGATATCAGATTTTCGACGCCGACAGCCGGAACCTGATTACCGAGGGACCTCGTTCGGCGGCTCTCCAGCCCGCCGGCGCCCCGGACGGCACCCGCATCGAACTATCCGTGAAGTTGCCTGCCGAGCCGGGACGCTATCGTGTTTACGTCTCCCCGGTGGGCAACACGGAAGGTTGGTCGTACGAACGAGGCTCGAAGTTCCTTCTCATCGACGCCGAAGTGAGGGACGGCGTCGTGCAGTTCGCGCGCAGCGTGATGACGACGCTCGCGCGGCAGCGCTGGGCGCGACTGCTGCAAGGGGCGGCGTGGGCCCTGTTGGCGCCCTTCCGGACCATTTGGCAACACCGCTCGCTGATCCGGTCGATGGTCAAGCGTGACATTCTGGGGCGCTATCGTGGCTCGTTCGGCGGGCTGTTCTGGACCGTTATCCATCCGCTGATGATGATGCTCACCTACACCTTCGTCTTCGGCGTCGTGCTACGCACGCGGTTCGGCGATGATGGCCATCCAAGTAACTTCGTGCTGTACTTCCTGGCCGGGATGTTGCCCTGGCTCGCGTTAAGCGAGGCTCTCGGCCGGGCGCCGGGCGTTGTGATCGAGCACGCGAACTTTGTCAAGAAGCTGGTATTTCCGGTCGAGATCCTGCCGGTGAACCTGACCATGGCCGGCCTTGTCAGCCAGGCCTTCGGTGTCGTCATCTTTATCGGCGCGCTGTTTTATTTCGGCCGCGATCTCCGAGCCACCGCTCTGTATCTGCCCTTGCTGCTGGTTCCGCAAGTGCTGCTGACACTCGGGCTGGCGTGGTTTCTGGCCGTGCTGGGCGTGTTCTTCCGTGACCTGGGACAATTGATCGGCTTCATGCTGACTGTTTGGTTCTTCACGACGCCGATCTGCTTCCCGGTGGAATCACTGCCGCAGAACTACCTGTGGCTGTTCGAGATGAACCCGATGTTCGGGCTGGTCGCCGCCTATCGCGCGGTGTTGCTGGAGGGCGTGGCGACCGCGTGGGAACCGCTCGCCGTCTGGACGGCGCTTTCGGCTGCGTTCCTGATTCTCTCCCACGCGCTCTTCTATAAACTGAAGAGGTCGTTCTCGGACTTGATTTGAGTCGGGTCGGAGTTCCGAGCGAGCCCCGAACTCACGGGCTTCACACCCTTTACGAAACGGCCTCCAAACGTTGCTCGTCGCCCACAACATCTCGAAGCTCTACCGCCTCTACGGCCGTCCGGCGGACCGTCTCAAGGAAGTGCTGTGGTTCGGCTATCGCAGGCTACACAAGGACTTCTGGGCGCTGCGCGACATCGACCTGCGCGTCGAGCCGGGCGAGACGATGGGCATCATCGGACCCAACGGCAGCGGCAAAAGCACGCTGCTGCAAATCCTGAGCGGTATTCTCGAACCAACCACGGGGCGGGTCGCCCGGCAAGGCCGAGTCGCGGCGTTACTGGAGTTGGGCGCGGGCTTCAACCCCGAGTTCAGCGGCCGCGAGAACGTCTTCATCAACGGCGAGATCATGGGCCTCAGCCGCGCCGAGATCGACCGCGCGATGCCCTCGATCGAACGCTTCGCCGGCATCGGCGAGTTCCTCGAGCGCCCGGTCAAGACCTACTCCACCGGGATGTACGTGCGGCTGGCCTTCGCGACGGCGATCCATGTCGAACCCGATATTTTGGTGGTCGACGAGGCACTGGCGGTGGGCGACGCCGTGTTCGCCAACCGGTGTATTCGCAAGTTCAAGGAGTTACAAAACTCCGGGGTCACGGTCGTTTTTGTTTCCCACGACTTGGGGTTGGTCAAGCAGATCTGCAACCGGGCTGTTTTCCTGCAGGACGGAAGGGTTCAAGAAGAGGGTGACCCGGCGAACGTCGTCAACCGCTACGTCGGCTCGGTTCTGGAGCGGCAAAAGGCATTCGAGGAAGAGACGCGGCGGCTGGAGGAAAGCACCGGTGTCGCAGCCTCGCTCGATTACAGCCACCGCCACGGCGACCGTTTGGCCGAAGTCGTCAGCGTCGACCTGCTCAACGCGCGGGGCGAGCCGACACGGGTGGTCACGGCGGGCGACGCGGTACGCGTCCGCGTAACGTCGCGGTTTCATGGTGACCAGCCCGGCCCGATGGTCGGCATGCTGATTCGCACGCGCACCGGGCTCGACGTCTTCGGTACGAACACCTTGATCGAAAACGCCGAGATCGGCCCCTGCAACGAAGGCGACGTCGTCGAGGTGGATTTCACGTTCGAGTGCCGGCTGACGGCGCAGGAATATACGCTCACGGTCGCCACGCAGTACGACACCGGCCACAGCCACGATTGGCTCGACGACGTCATCGCCTTCCAGGTGGTGGACTCGCGGCCGTTGGCGGGCGTCGTCGACCTCCATCCCTCGATCGAGTGCCGGGTGGCCACGCGGCAGGGGCGGTAGCAGGCATTTCGTCCGCCTCGCCGGATGCGGTTCGGTGCGGGCTCATCGTTCGGTGCGTGCTAATCTGCGGTAGACGATTCGAGGCTGCGGGATGGCCCAGAAAAAAGCGCTGATTACCGGCATCACCGGTCAGGACGGATCGTATCTCGCCGAACTCTTGCTCGCGAAGGGATACGAAGTTCACGGCTTGGTGAGGCGTGTCGCGCTCGAAGACCCCGAGCACAGGCTGTCGCGTATCCAGGGCATTCTCGACCAACTCCATCTGCATGCGGCGTCGATTGAAAGCTACGCCAGCGTGCATCGGGTCGTCGCCACGGTCCGGCCCGATGAGTGCTACCATCTGGCCGCGCAGAGCTTCGTCAGCTACTCGTTCGACGACGAGTTCTCGACCATCAACACGAACATCAACGGGACGCACTTCCTTCTCGACTCGGTCAGAAACCTGGCACCCGACGCGCGGTTCTATTTCGCCGGATCGAGTGAACAGTTCGGGCGCGCCGACGAAGTGCCGCAGTCGGAAACGACTCGGTTCCATCCACGCTCCTGCTACGGAATCAGCAAAGTCGCCGGTTATGAATTGAGCCGCAACTATCGAGAGGCCTACGGCCTGAACGTCAGTTGCGGCATCCTTTTCAACCACGAATCACCGCGGCGCGGTTTCGAGTTCGTCACGCGAAAAATCACCTCCGGCGTGGCTCGGATCGTGGCGGGCAAGGCAGAACAACTCCATCTTGGCAACCTCGAGGCCAAACGAGACTGGGGTCATGCGCGGGAGTACGTCGAGTCGATGTGGTTGATGTTGCAGCAGCCGTCGGGAGATGACTACGTCATCGCCACCGGCGAGAACCATACGGTACGAGAGTTCGCCGAGTTGGCGTTTTCGATCGCGGGATTGAACTACCAGGACTACGTCGTGATCGATCCCCAACTCCATCGACCGCTCGAGGTCAACGTGCTGGTCGGCGACGCATCGAAAGCGAAAGAGAAGCTCGGCTGGACCCATTCCGTTGGGTTCGAAGACCTGGTGAGCGAGATGGTGTCGGCCGACTTGGAGTCGCTGGGTTGCGCTGCCTATCCGCGGGCCGGCGTGACGGCGGGTTGATCCCAAGCCGGCGGACAGGCGTTGAGCAAGTTACGGAAGAGATCAGCTCCAGTAACGAGCCGCGGCGAGGGTAAGCCGGGGCGGCTCACGGTTCGCGTGCAGCCCGGCGCTTCGCGAGATGCGCTGCTCGGCAAGGTCAACGACGCCTGGAAGATCGCCATCCGAGCGCCGGCGGTGGAGGGCCGCGCCAATCGCGCTTGCTTGAAGTACGTGGCCGGTTTGCTCGGGCAGCCTCCTTCCGCTCTTGAGATTGTGCGCGGGCAGTCGGGTCGCCTGAAAGTGATCGAGCTCGAGGGGCTGTCGGCTGCCGAGGCGGAGACCAAGCTGGAAGTCTCTCTGGGTAAATCGAAATCATGAACCTACCTGCAATCCAAGAGCAGCTTCGCGCCGCCAGCCTCGATGGCTGGCTGTTTTTCGACCATCACGTGCGCGACCCGATCGCCTACCGCGTGCTCTCGCTCACTACTCCGCACCATGTGTCGCGTCGCTGGTACTACTGGATTCCCGCTGAGGGTGAGCCGAGCAAACTCGTCCATCGCATCGAGGCGGGGATGCTCGACCCGCTGGACGGCGAGCGGTTGGTGTATTCGAGTTGGCAGGAGCAGCGCGAGCAACTCGGGCGCATGCTGGCCGGGGCCAAGCGAGCGGCGATGCAGTACTCGCCCAACTGCATGATCCCCTACGTCTCGTTGGTGGACGGAGGCACCATCGACCTGGTTCGCGGCTTGGGCATCGAGGTAATCAGCTCGGCGCCGCTGGTGCAGTACTTCGAGGCCCGCTGGTCGGCTGAGCAGTTGGAGACCCATCGTGAAGCGGGCCGCCGCGTCGACCGCGTACTGGCGGAAGCATTCGCCGAGATCGGCCGCCGAGTGGGTGGCGAAGGGTCGGTTCGCGAGTTTGCGATCGCCGAGTTCATTCGCAAACGCTTTGCCGAGGAGGGAATGGTGACCGCCGACGGCCCGGTCGTGGCGGTCAACGCCAACAGTGGCAATCCTCACTACGAGCCGTTGGAAGGACAGTCGCTCGAGATCGGGCCGAACGACTTCGTGCTGATCGACCTGTGGGCCAAGCTCGATCAGCCCGGCTCGGTCTACTACGACATCACGTGGACGGGGCACGTTGGAGACGACCCGCCGTCCGAGATTCAAAACGTGTTCGAGATCGTCCGAGACGCGCGGGACGCCACGCTCGATTTCGTCGATCGGGCGGTGCGCGCGGGCGAGGAAATTTTGGGCTACCAGGTGGATGACGTCGCACGCGCGTACATCACGACAAAAGGATTCGCGCAGCAATTCATCCACCGCACCGGGCACTCCATCGGCGAGGAGGTGCACGGCAACGGAGTCAACATCGACAACCTCGAGACGCGCGATGAGCGCCCCATCATTCCGCACACGTGTTTCTCGATCGAACCGGGCATCTACCTGCCGGCGTTCGGCGTGCGTTGCGAATTCGACTGCTATGTATCCGCTGACCGCGCCGAGGCAACCGGCAAGGTACAGAACGAAATCGTGCGAATCGAAGTGGTGTAGTCGCTTTTCGGAGCCCGGCTTCCCGTCACGCACTGCCAACCGCAAGCCCCAACGCGGTTCTAGCCGGGGACTCGCAACTGGAATCGGTGACCGCCTATCCGTCGACCCAGATCGGGCTTGACCACGCTTGGTGCGCGTTGTTTGCCTGTGTGACACGCACGTAGTAGTAGTCGGTGCGCCCTGGGCTTCCATAGTCGGTGTGCCGGAAGCGCGCGTTGAACAGCGCGGGCGTCACCAAGCGGTGGATCAGCACCGACTCCGACGTAAACGGGCCGGTGAACTCGACTTCACTGTTTTCGGCCAGCTCGCCAAGGGTTTTGCGGACGCTGAGCCTGGCCGGTTTGGTGACGTTGAGATCGACGACGGCGTCGCGTCCGCCGGCAATGTGCAGGACGATCGACTTGGTGGGTTTCTCTTCGTAGGCCTGCGTACGCGACGTGAAAAGCTGCACGCGGCAAGACGTGTCGGTACGTTCGATAACGCGGTCGCGACGGTCTTCATCATACGGCCCGGACTGAAAGCAGCGGTCCAAGCCGAGAATCTTGCCGTTGCGGACCGTCACCGTCGCGTCCCAGTCGGCGATGCGGGCCATGTTGAGGTCGCCCCACGGCCCCCAGCCGAACTCGAGACGCGAGAGGGCTTCGCCCGGCCAGGGCGCGTCGTCGCGAACGTAGTCTTCGGGGAAGTAGCGATAGATGACGCGGTTGTTCTTGAGGATCTCGATCTTCTCGATCTCGTCCCTGCCGCGTGCGGTCACGTCGATCTCGCGCTCGCGCGTGAACGGGACTTCCGAGCCCATCCATTGCCCGTTGAGCTTGACGTCGAGGTGGATGCGGTCGCCGCTGGCGGCGATCGTGCGGCGCTTCCACAGCGCGTCGAGGATGGCTTCGCGGGAGAGGTCTTTGGCCCAGATGCCGGCGAGCCCTTCGCCGTAGGCGCCGGGGTAGCCGAGGTGATCGTCCGAGCTGGCGATGACGCCTGGACGAAACCCGCGCTTGAGGGCCGCCTGCAGCGTGTTGCGCGTCCACCGTCCGCCCATGCTGTGGCGGATGAAGCGGAAGCCGCCGCGGTCGTGCTCCGATAACCCGTGTTCGGACATGATCTCCATCACCGGGCTGATCGAGGGGTCGAGGTAGTCCCAGTTCGCTCCGCGCCAACCCTGCTTGTAGGCCAAGTGATGCGGCACGATCATCGCCCCCGTGCCCTTGACGTACTTCTGCAGGTCGCGGACGTGTTTGTGGTATTTGATCGGCGCGCCGTCGACGGGGTAGTAGAGGCAATAGTCGCCGAAGAAGCTCGAGTGCCACTCGTATGCGAGGATCGAGACGAACTTGCCCTTGCGGTTCGACTCGGCAGCCATCGTCTGCACCTTCGGCCAGTTCTCCTTGAGCACCTTGAAGCCGTTGACCCACTTCATGTGCGCGTAGTTGGGCATTTCGGGCATGTCGTGCCATTGCGAGTGCGGCGTGAATGCGAGAAAGTCGAGGTGCTCTTGAGCGATGTCGTAGGTGCGCTCGAGCGAGCCTCGCGCATAGCCGACGGCGTTGTGGTTGTGCAGGTCGCCCCAGAAGAGCTGGTAGTCGCCGGAGGAGGAGGCTGCGCCGGCCATGGGCCCCGCGAGCCCGGAGGCCGTGGAAGCGGATCGACGATCGGAACTCATGGTGGATAGCCTACCGCGAACCGAGACAGCGGCAACGAATTCTTGAGGGTCCCCTCAGGCTACGATTTCTTTGATGACGCGGCCCCCGGTGTCGGTCAGCTTCTTAAAACGGCCTGCGTGGAGGTAGTTGAGGCGGTCTTGGTCGAGTCCGAGGAGGTGGAGAATCGTGGCGTGAACATCGCGGAGAGGAATTTCTTCGTTGGCGGCTCGGACGGAAAGATCGTCGGTTTCGCCGAAGGTTGAGCCAGGCTTGACGTCGCCCCCCGCCATCCACACGACGAGCCCGTACTGATTGTGGTCGCGCCCAGGGGTAGGAGTAACAAGATTGTTATCGAAGGGGGTGCGGCCCATCTCGGACGCCCAGACGACCAGGGTTTCATCGAGCAGGCCACGGCTTTTGAGGTCCTTCAATAGGCCGGCGACGGGCTTGTCGACTTCCTTGCAGTGTTTCGGAAGGCGTCCTTCGATGTTGCCGTGATCGTCCCAGCGGTCGCCGCCGGCGCCGTGAAGCACTTTGACGAAGCGGACGCCGCGCTCGACCATGCGGCGGGCCAGTAGACACTCACGTCCGAAGGGAGGCGGTTTCCAGGGTCGGCGTCCCCGGCTCGATCGCACGGGTTCTCGGAGGACTGCCGATAGGTACTGGAAAGCAGAATGAGCCGGTGCATCGCCTTGACGCTCCAGCCTTCCTCGACGAACGTCACCGCTAGAGCAGCTGCGGGCCCAACACCCGCGCCAGGTAGGCGAGAAATATCTCGCCGTCGGTGGCCGCCTCGACGCTCATCGCCGCGACCCATCCGCAACGGCGAACCGCCCCCAAGATGCTGAGCGTGCGCCAGCGGCCCGCCGGCGTGCCTTCCCTCACGCGGCGACCGCGCCGAGCGCGCCCGTA
>JAKZVK010000030.1:0-2532 GCA_047516085.1 Bryobacterales bacterium | reverse complement strand
CAACGGCAGAGTGTAGCGGAAGAACGTCGAGACGGGGCCGTGCCCCAGCGTGCGGGCCATCATCTCAAGCCCCGGATCGACGCCTTCGAATGCCACGCGCGCCGTCCGCACCACGAGCGGGGTAGCCATAACGGCGGAAGCTAGGATCGCCGCTTTCCACGTGAGCAGAATACCGAGGTCGAAGCCGATTGTGTTCCGGCCCAGCCAGCCATCGGTGGCGAGCATGCGCAGTAGCAGATAGCCCACGGCGGTCGGCGGCAAGACCAACGGCAGGGCAACCAGCGTTGAGACGACGCTCTTGAAGCGGAACTCGACACGCGCCAGCAGGTAGGCCAGCAGCGTCCCGGGGATGAGGACCAGGAGCGTCGCGACCGACGCAACCTGGAGCGTCAGCAGGATCGCGTTCAGAGTCGATTCGGTCATTCGGCCGGCTGCCCTTCGGGAATCACGAAGCCGTGTTTGCGGAAGAGTTCCACGGCTTCAGGGCTTGCCAGGAACTCGAGGAAGGCGCGCGCGGCTTCAGGGTTGCGGCCGCCACGAATCTGGGCGGCTGCGTAGCTGATGCCGGGAGCCATAGACTCCGGTACCGGCAGCACGATTCGCACCTTATCAGATATAGCGGCATCGGTCTGGTAGACAATGCCGACGACGTCGGGTTGGGCCTCCACCATACCCAGGGCGGCGCGCACATCAGGCGCCGGCGCGACGCGGCTGCGTACTTGGTCCCAAAGGCTCCGGCCATCGACCGCGACGTTTTCGAGAAACTCCTTGGCGTAACCCCCGGCTGGGACGGCGTCGGGGTTGGCCAGTGACAGGAATCGGAACTCGGCGGAGGCGAGCTCCGCCGGACGGTCCAACTCGAGCGGGCTCGCGTGGTTCGCAATGATGACGAGGTGATTGGATAGGAACGAGCGCCGCGTGCCGGCGACGAGGAGTTGTTTGTCCTCGACGTAACCCATCCAGCGCTCGCTGGCGGAGAGAAAAACGTCGGCGGATTCGGTCGCCTCGACTTGAAGAGCCAGGACGTTGGAGCCCGCGAAGTTGAACACCGGCGGGTGGCCGTTGCGGCTCTCGAACTCGCCGCCGACTTCTTCGAGCACGTCCTTGAGGCTGGCCGCTGCGAACACCAATGGACCCTGCGGAGATGTGCTCGGCACCGCGCAACCCAGCATCGCTGCCAACAGGTTTGTGAGCGCAACCACGAGCATTCTTTGCCGGTCCCGATGTCTAGGGTAGTGCAGCATGAAACGCCAATCTTACCAGCCCTCCGACACAGAACGGCCCAAGTTCGTAGGGGTGGACCGCTGCGTCCACCCCGGGGCCGCTATCGCCAGGGATCTTCGGTCGGCAGCAGGCCAAACCCAACCTGACGGTCCCTCCTTCACACCCAGACGTTACAATCTGAGAAATGCCGAGCGCATCCTTACCTGCCCCGCCCGCGCAACCAACCGCGTTCAGCCGCCGGGCGTTCGTCGAATCGCTCTGTGGCGGGTTCGGGGCCATCGGCCTGGCCGGGATGCTGGGAGCCGACTCCGCTTCGGCGGCCCCGGCTGCCGGCCCCCTCGGGCCTCACTTCGCCCCTAAAGCCAAGCACATCATCTTCCTGTTCCTTACCGGCGGGCCGTCGCACATCGACATGTTCGACCCCAAGCCGGCGCTGCACAAGTACGCCGGCCAGCGTCCCGAGTCGGTCGACCTGCGCACTGAGCGCATGACCGCCGGGCTGCTGCCGTCTCCGTTCGAGTTCCGGCGCTACGGCGAGGGCGGGATCGAGGTCAGCGAGTTGCTGCCGAACCTCGCCGGCGTGGCCGATGACCTGTGCGTCGTCCGCTCGATGTACACCTTCAACCCGACGCACACGCCCGCGCGCAACCTGATGCACTCGGGCAACATCGCGTCGACACGCCCGTCGCTGGGCGCGTGGATCTCCTACGGCCTTGGGACGGAGAACCAAAACCTGCCCGGGTTCGTCGTGCTGAGTCCATCGGTGCGCGGCAGCCAGCTGTGGCGGTCGGGTTTCCTGCCCGCCAAACACCAGGGCACGCATTTCAACCACTCCGAGGCGGATCCGGAAAAGATGATCCGCTACTTGCGCAACACCAAGCTCGGCCCCGAGGCGCAACGCAAGCAGCTCGATCTGCTGGCGACGCTCAACCGCGATCACCGCGCCGAAACCGGGCCGGACGCCTTCCTCGACGCGCGCATTCAAGCCATGGAGACGGCCTATCGGATGCAGTTCGCCGCGCTCGATGTATTCGATGTGCGCAAGGAGCCCGACGCGGTCCGCGACGAGTACGGCTCGACGCCGTTTGCCAACGGCTGCCTGCTTGCCCGTCGGCTGGTCGAGCGCGGCGTGCGCTATGTCCACGTCTACTACGGGCCGGGACAGCCGTGGGACGACCACAAAGAGATCAACAAGAAGCTGCGCGAGCGCTGTCCCGACATGGACCAGGGAGCGGCGGCCTTGCTGCGCGATTTGAAACGCCGCGGGCTGCTGGATGAAACGCTGGTCGTGTGGGGCGGCGAGTTCGG